>NZ_CP075338.1:1212194-1515243 GCF_023278365.1 Epilithonimonas zeae
TTTTACAATGAATTTAATACCGAACTTGGACTGGATAAAAATTGTTGCGGTATTGCTTCCTGCTTTTTAAATGAAGCTCAGGGTGATCTAATGATATGGTTCCGGCGTGAATACAAAGACCATATCAATTGGGCTGGTAGACCAGAAAAAGAAATTGCCATGCTAAACTTTTACAAGGAAGAAAAACTGACTTATTCCCCTAGACAGTCTTTTGCGATCTACTGCGAAGAAGTGGTTAATAAATCACGGCCTTGGAGAAAAAAAGATATTCAAAGACTACAGAAAATAAAAGAAGTTGTTGACCAGACTGCGCAGGAATTTCTTTATAAAACTGAGAGAGCCAACAAGGATCTGAATTTCCTTAATGAAGAACTTAAAAGAGTGAATGAAGAATTAGACAGTTATTCTCACACCATATCACATGACCTGGCAACACCACTGACTGTGATGAAGCTGAATATGCAGCTGATGGCAAAATATAATACAGATCAGCCGACTATTGATAAAATTCATAATGTACTCAACGAAATCGATAATATGTCAGAAATGATGAATAATGTTCTGAGACTGAGCCGCCTTAAACATTCGGAGTACAACTTTCAGAGCATCGATCCTGCAGACATCATCAATAAAGTCTGTCTCGATTCTAAATTGACCTACAATGAAGATGTTGAAATCCATATTGGATCAGTTTATCCTGTTATTGGTGAAAAAAGCCTTATTCAGCAGGTCTTTCAAAATGTTATTACCAATGCTGTAAAATATTCTTCTCAGAAGGAAACACCACAAGTAAGCATTAGATCAGCTGTTGAAGGTAATTGGATTATTTATGAAATCCAGGATAACGGCATTGGCATACCCTATGACTCAAAACACGATGTTTTCAAGGTTTTTAACCGTATGACTAACTCCAAATCTTTCTTCGGAAATGGTGTCGGATTATCCATTGTCGATAATATTATGAAAAAGATCGGAGGCAGTGTGGATTTTGAAAGTGTAGTTGACTCAGGCACAACTTTCTATCTTAAATTTCCTGGCTCTCAAGTTTTATTCCGTAATTCACTGAATCATTGATAACACATCTGACACATTTCATTTGCATAGACTCCGAAATAAGTCTACCTATTTTACAAAGTCTTAGATGAGTTTCGAATTTTATTTCAGTAACAAACTGATTGATTATTAAGAACTCTGATTAAGTATTAGATTCACTATGGGTTTGGTTTAAGATAAAGAAGTAAAATGAGGCAGACTATAAACCATTTCCAAAAGTATAATTCGTATTGATTATAGCAGTGCATTTTGGAAAACTCATAAAAAGATACTGTTTTCTGATAATGATTCTCTAGAAGACGAAGTAAAGAAAATTCTTTTCTCAATATTTTCAAAGCTTATAACTAGTGGATGATAATTAATTGTGGAATATATTTTGAATATCTGCTGTGAAATAAAAGTAGATGCAAAATATATATCCTAAAACAATCGCAATTATTGGCGGCGGTCCTGCAGCACTAATGATGATTAAACATCTTTCTGAGAATCATTGCCCGGCTTGTAAGGTGCTCATATTTGAAAAGAATGACCGACTTGGTGTAGGCATGCCTTATGGCAGAGGCGGCTCTAATAATGAACATGTTGCTAATGTTTCTGCTGCTGAACTTCCCAGCTTTGCGATAAGTTTTAAAGATTATATCAGCAAGCATCCAACCAATGAACATCCGGATTACTTTGACAAAGGCAGCTTCAACCCTAACCAAGTAATTCCAAGACTCCTCCTGGGAAATTATATGGAATATCTTTTCGACCATTATATTAAAACTCTAACAAAGAAAAATATTGAAGTGGTCTTCAAAACCAATTGCAAAGTCATCGATATTGAATCAACAGCCGATCAATCTTATAAGATTATAACTGAAAACGAGAAATGCTTTTCAGCCGACATTATAGTCTTATGCACGGGTCACCACTGGCCTAAAACTTATGAAGATGCTGTCAGTGGATGGTATGACTCTCCCTACCCGCCTTCCAAGTTCACGTCACCGTTTAATGGTCCGGTTGCCATCAGAGGCACTTCCCTAACGGCTGTTGATGCTGTAAAGACACTAGCCCGTCTTAATGGAACTTATGAGGCTGATCAGGATGGCAGGCTGACTTATCATCTTAATCCGGAATCTGATCAGTTCAAAATCACTTTATTTTCAACAGGTGGATTTTTGCCTGCCTTGCGTTTTCATTCAGATGGTGAGGCGTATTCGAGTTCATGGCTGATGTCACTGCATGATATTTACGAATACAAAAGTAACAATGCTGGATTTGTGGACCTGGATTATGTTTTTGATCTTAATTTTAAGCAGCCACTGAAAGCTAAAGACCCTGAATTCTACGATAGGATTAAGGCTATGGATATGGAAACTTTTGTAGAAGAAATGATGAAACTACGAAAAGAACTTGACAGTTTTGATCTTTTCAAAGCAGAGTACAAGGAGGCAAAAAAATCCATTAAACGTAGAGAATCAATCAGCTGGAAAGAAACTCTGGCAGCCTTTAGCTATGCTATGAATTATCCTGCTAAACATTTTTCAGCAGAGGATATGCTTCGTTTGAGAAAAACAATGATGCCTCTTATCTCTGTCATTATCGCCTCATTGCCACAGGCATCATATAAAGAACTGATATCGTTATATGAAGCAGGTTTGCTGGATCTGGTTCAGGTGGATAAAGAAAGCCGGGTAGTTCCTAACGGTAATTCAGGAGCAGTTTACCATTATACTTCAATTGATAACGAGCGAAGGGAAGAACATTATCCTATGTTTGTTGATGCTATAGGGCAACAGTCCTTTAACCTTAATGACTTTCCTTTCGAAGGATTGAAACATACTGAATTAATTACTTCAGCGTATCTTGATTTCAGGGATAATCAGAAGGCATTAGAATTAATCAAAGAAGGCGAAGCACAAGTTTACCAAGGATATAATAATAACTATTATCTGAAATTACCCGGATTGAAAATCAACGATTTTTTCCAGGCTTTAAATGCTTACGGACAGATTATCAATAGTCTTTATATTATGGCTGTGCCTTTTATAGGCGGACTCAACCCTGACTATTCGGGACTGGACTTTTGTGATACTGCCGCTGAGAGAATTGTAGCCTCACTTAAGATTACTGATATCAGCAGCGAAATGTCTGATATTAAAAATGTAGCCAGTTAATATTATTATTAAAAGTTAATTTAAAATTTAAAGAAATATCGATTAGAATTTTATTGTTTTTACATATCTAATTCCTGAAGGAAGACTGCTATGCAGTCTTTTTTTAGACAACAAAACTTAGGATATATTAACCAATCGAAATGTCAGATTAATTCTCTCTTTCATCGGAATGGTTGATTTGGCAATTCTATGTTCCCAATGCTCCTGAAGGTCACCTTTCATAATTAATAAAGAGCCGTGAGGAAGTGGCAGTCTGTATTTGCTTTGGTGATGGTCCATCTTTCTGAAATCAAAGTTTCGCGTTTGCCCTAGACTGATAGATGCAATGACTGGACGCTTGCCATAACGGCTTTCTTTGTCTCGATGCCATGCTACGGAATCATTATTATCTCGGTACAAATTTAATAGCACGCCGTTAAACTGATAACCAAACTCTTTCTCGATCCTGGCCTTTAATGACAGCAGTTCGGGTGTCCATGGATTAGCTCCGGTTTTCCCATCTTCTTTCTTATATGTGCTTTCATCGCCATACCATGCTGTCAATCTTGGGGTCAATACCATTTTGTCATACATTTTCTGAGTACTTTGCTTCCACGGTGTATTGTGCAGCAGCAGATCTTTTAACTGATCCGCTTCTTCAGTATTTAAAAATTGTTCCTTATACTCTACAAGGTTTTTAGGGAACTCATAAAATTTTTCGGAATCAAATAAACTGAGCTGCGTCATAAACTGTTATTCAATTTTTAGTAAACATTTGAAATTCTCTCCTAAGGGAGAGTTTTCCTCATTTGTGTTTTTACTTCCCTTCTGGGAAGTTTTTTATTATGAGGGTATTTTTCAAGTAGTTATTAACTGTACCCAGAATAAATTCAGTTCTTATCATCGAGGGTCTCTTTGATCTGCTTTATATCTGTTTTAATTTCTGTCATAAAGTTTTGGATATGATGTTCAGAAAATTCATCCGCTTCGTATTCCTTTGTATTAATACTGCATGCAAATTCCCAGATTTCTTTAATTTCAGGCAGTGGAATTTTATAAGGCTCATAAAATTGATTATCAGCTTTAACCCAAATACCGTCCGCTTCGTGAAACTGAAACCTTTTGTAACTGATACCATCATTGGTGGTAATAAAAACATAAGTCCTGTCCGTTTTCAAGTCAGAAAGGTTTTCGACATATTTTCCTACAATGTAAGTTCCATCCTTATAAGGCGGCATGGAATCACCGTCAGCAGGAAATGCCCTAAACTTACCCCCTTTTAAGAAAGGTAATGATATAGTCTCCAGACTTTCTATGTACTCCGGGTCTCCGTAACCGTTTAAGTAACCCATAGAAGCCTTCTGTGGAATAATCTCAATCTGATTGTTTCCATCCTGATCTACCCTGATGGGCAGAATTATTCTATTGTCAGGAAGTTCCATAATCTCATCGATCGAAAATTTCCTGATATCTACAGTTAATAAAAGATCAGTGCTGATATTATAGTACTGTGAAATTCTAACCAAGACTTCAAAGGGTGGTTCTGTCCTTCCATATTCATAAGCTACATACCTGGATCGGGTAAGAATTAACAAATCTGCCAGCTCTTGCTGAGTCTTATTTTTCTTCCCTCTCAGGAACACGATGTTATCAGAGAATTTTGACATTGTTACAATTTTAGACAACAAAAATACAAAATTTGTTTCAAAATGTAACTAAGTTTGTACAATGGAAAGAGCAATTGTACATATGGATCTGGATACATTCTTTGTTTCCTGTGAAAGGCTGAGAGACTCTGTATTGGAGAAAAAGCCTGTCATTATCGGAGGGGGAGATCGTGGCGTGGTGGCATCCTGCTCTTATGAAGCGAGAAAGTTTGGAGTTCGTTCGGCTATGCCAATAAGGATGGCGTTGCGTTTGTGCCCCGAGGCTAGGGTCATTAAAGGGGATATGGATTATTATTCTAATATGTCTCATATGGTGACTGAAATTATTCAGGAAAAAGTACCCGTTTTAGAAAAAGCAAGCGTCGATGAATTTTATATGGATCTTTCCGGTATGGACAAATTCTTTGGATGCTATAAATGGACTAATGAAATCGCACAAGCAGTGACAAAGCAGTCTGGATTACCGATCAGTTTTGCATTATCTTCGAATAAGACCGTCTCTAAAATAGGGACGGGAGAGTCTAAGCCAACGGGAAGATTTGAAGTGAAGCCTGAATATATAAAGCCTTTCTTAAATCCGCTTTCCGTGAAAAAGATTCCAATGGTCGGCAATGTCACTTTTGAATTGCTTTCCAGATTAGGTGTCAGAAAAATAGAAACCTTATCTCAAATGCCTGTGGGCGTCCTGCAGGAGTTAATAGGCAAAAACGGAAAGGAGCTCTGGAAAAAAGCCAATGGTATCGATGAGACAGAAGTAGTACCCTATTCAGAAAGAAAATCGATTTCCACAGAAACCACTTTTTCTGAGGATACCATTGATATTCTTCATATTCAAAGTATCCTGTCGGGAATGGTGGAAAAATTATGCTATCAGCTAAGACAAGAGAAATGGCTGACCTCAACCGTTTCTGTAAGGATACGCTATGCCAACTTTGACACCGAGAACAAGCAGTGTAAAGTGCCCTATACTTCAGCAGACCACACCTTGCTGAAATATGTTTTGGAACTCTTTAATAAAGTATATACCCGAAGGATGAGAATCCGTCTGATTGGAGTGAAGTTTACGGGACTGGTTCATGGCAGTCACCAGATGAATCTTTTTGAAGATACTGAAGAGTTGATCTCATTATATCAGACTATGGATCAGTTGAAGGGTAGATTTGGGATTCATAGTGTCGGACGGGCTTCGGGATTAATAAATTAATGTATTGCTTATGTTTCTTAACTGCCACACCTATCACAGCCTGCGTTACGGGACTATTTCTGTTGAAGATCTGGTTCAGCTGGCTGTTGACTATCAGCTGAAAGTTTTAGCATTGACAGACATCAATACCGTCACGGGTATCTACCAGTTTTATAAATTGTGTCAGGACCATAACATCAAACCGATCGTAGGCGTTGATGTAAGAGTTGAAAATGAGCCGTATTATATTTGTCTTGCTAAGAACCCTAACGGGATTGCTGAAGTCAATAAGCTGTTGACCGCTTATAATTGTGAAGGCATTGACATTCCTAAGATCAATCCTCCATTGGAAAATTGTTATGTTATCTATTCTTTGCAGAATAGACCCGAAAAATTATTACATCACGAATTTGTTGGTATCAGAAAGGATGAAATAAATTACCTAATTAATCCTGAACTGAAATCTTTAATTCCTAAAATGATCATTCTGCATCCGGTCACTTTTAAGACGGATGAAGAATATGAGCTTCATAAAGTGTTGCGCGCAATTGACGGCAATACCCTACTCACCAAACTGACTGAAAATGATTATTGCAGGAACAGTGAATATTTCATCAGTAAAAGAAAACTTCTGGATCCGTTCCAACAATACCCTGAAATTATTGAAAATACCAAACACATCGTCAGTGAGTGTAGTTTTGATTTTGATTTTGAAACGCCGAAGAATAAAAAACATTATACCGGAAGCAAAGACAATGATTTTAAATTATTAACACAGCTTGCTTATGAAGGATTGACTCAAAGATACCCAGACAAAAACAGAGCTGCTATTTACAGAGTTGAAAAAGAACTAGAAGTAATTGATCAATTGAATTTCTGTGGTTACTTTTTGATTACCTGGGATATTATCCAATATAGCAAAAGGATGGGTTTTATGCATGTCGGCAGAGGTAGCGGCGCCAACAGCATTATCGCTTATTGTATCGGGATTACTGACATATGCCCATTAGAATTGGATCTGTATTTTGAGCGCTTTCTCAACCTTAACCGTAAGTCCCCTCCTGATTTTGACATTGACTGGAGCTGGAAAAACAGGGATGACATTTTAGAGTATATTTTCAAAAAATATGGCAAGGATCATGTTGCTTTTTGCGGAACGAATGTAGAGTTTAAAAAAAGGTCAAGATTCAGGGAGATTGGGAAGGTTTTCGGATTACCAAAAGATGAACTCGATCAGCTTTCTAAAAAACCGAAAGAATTACACGACCAGAATTCAGTTGTTCAGCAGATTTATATGTTTGAACAGCTTCTGGTAGGCTTTCCAAATCAGAGAAGTATGCATTCCTGTGGTATTCTGATTTCTGAAGAGCCTATAACCAATTACTCAGCTTTGGAATTTCCACCCAAAGAATTTCCTATTGTCCAGTTTGATATGCACACTGCTGAAAACATTGGTCTGGAAAAGTTTGATATTTTATCACAGCGCGGCTTGGGAACCATCAAAGAGGCGGTTAATCTGATTAAAGAGAAGCGAGGGATCAGCATTGATATTGATGACACGACGCTTTCGAAGAATGAAGAAAAATGCAACGAATTTCTAAGCATTGGAAAAACCATAGGCTGTTTTTATATTGAATCACCTGCTATGCGTGGGCTCTTGAGAAGGCTAAAATGTGACAATTATAAAGTTCTGGTGGCCGCTTCATCGATTATTCGTCCAGGTGTAGCCCAAAGTGGTATGATGCGGGAATATATCTTTAGACATAATCACCCAGGACAATTTGAATATTTTCATGAGGTGTTTGAAAAAGAACTGGGCGAAACCTATGGCATTATGGTTTATCAGGAAGATGTAATTAAAATTGCAATGCACTTTGGTGGCGTATCAGCAGCTAATGGCGATGTTCTCCGAAGAGCCATGAGCGGCAAAGGGCGTTCTCTCTCTGCGTTGCAAAAACTTAAAGAGGATTTTTTTGAATCCTGCAAGAAAAAAGGGCATCCCGATCAGCTCTCTCAGGAAGTTTACAGACAGATCGAATCTTTTGCAGGCTATTCTTTCTGTAAAGCCCATTCAGCTTCGTATGCGGTGGAAAGTTACCAGAGTCTTTATTTGAAAGCCTACTACCCCATTGAATTTATGGTATCTGCCATTAATAATGGCGGTGGATTTTACAGAACGGAAGTCTATATTCACGAAGCCAAAATGGCTGGCGCCAAAATTCATAATCCTTGTGTTAACCTCAGTGAATTCCAGACCACCGTATATGGTACAGATGTCTACTTAGGTTTAATGCATATTGAAAAACTGGAAGCTGCTGTTAAACTATTGATTACTGAAGAACGTAAAGAAAATGGTGATTATAAATCACTGGAAGACTTTGTAAAAAGAATCCAAATCGGTATTGAAACGCTGCAAATCTTAATTTATGTAGGCGCTTTCAGATTCACAGGAAAACAGAAACATGAACTATTGATTGAAGCGAGATTTCTGTTATCTAAAAACCACTACAGGATAAAAGTGATTTCTTTATTTGAGGAACCTCAAAAAAATTATGAATTACCAGTTATTGAAAAGAATGTTTTTGAAGATGCCTTTGATGAAATTGAAATACTGGGATTTCCGGTGTCACATTCTATTTTTGATTTACTGAAGACTAAATACAGAGGTCATGTTCTGGTTAAGGACCTTTTGAAATACCATAAAAAAACTGTTAAGATGCTGGCTTATCTGATTTCAAGAAAGCATGTTCCTATCAAAATGAAAAATCATCCGGGCAAGAAAGATGACATGTATTTCGGAACTTGGATTGATGCTGAAGGACAATACTTCGATACCGCTCATTTTCCTGACAGCTTAAGAAAATTTCCTTTTATGGAAGGCGGAATTTATCTTTTGCTGGGAACTGTCGAAGTCGATTATCATTTTCCAACGGTAAACATTACAAGAATGGCTAAGATGCCGCTCATTGCTGATCCAAGATATTCAATGGATGAAGAAAAATCTAAAGAGATGGAACGAAGCCTTCGAGATGACGTGAGTAAAACATCACGTGAGCCTTATCCTATGGAATATGAGATAGGACTGCCGAGACAAAAAGGAATATAGGGTAATATCATTTTTTAATGGATGACACATTCAATAAAACACTTTGTGGTCTATAATTTTTAGAAGTCCTGCTTTCTCCATTTTTTTTTCTGTTCGGATAGTTGTTTCCACTCTTAAACCGATCAAGTCTGCCATTTGTTGCCGTGTTAAGGGTATTTGAAAGGAAAAAATTTTCCGATTATTTTGCCTGCTCTTGAGATAATCCATTAATGCGATCAATTTGTGAGAGGGACTTTTCATTAAATAAATACTTCCCATTATAAATTTGAAATAGGTAAGATCAGAAATATTTTTCGCTACATTTAATCCGACTTCCGGATTACTTTTTGACAGGTCAAAAAAATTATCTTTTGAGAGGCATAAGAGAACAGCATCTGTTAAAACTTCGGCATTAATTGGATATGGCCTGTCTGTCAGCAAAGCAAAATCCCCTACGGAATATCCGTCTAAAACAATTCCCTGAATAAGCTCTTTACCATTTAAGTCCCGATTGAATAACTTGATACTTCCTATAACAATCTGATAATAGAACTTAGGAAAATCGCCTTCTCGGAAAATCATTTCTCCACTATTAAAATTGATTGTCTCAGCATTTACGGATTTCAGAACATTAATATCAATCATCATTTATACTTTTATTACTAGGATGTTATATCAAAAACTTTCAGTTGATACATATTACTTTGATTACTTAACCTCTGTAATGTTAAGAATACAAATCATAATTAACTAAATCGAAAAATGATCAAGAAAAATGATAAATACATACGATCATTTACGATAAATATGATTTTTTGGACTGGATAGTTGCACTACTCTGTAATATTTTTTTTGGAATGAAGTTAAATTATGCAGTAGATCAATTGATTAATTTACTGCGAAAAGGACTAACGCAGATATTAACAGTTTTTACTCAAGCTTCATTTTTAAGATAGTAATGATGAAGGGAACAATATAGAGCTGCTTATTTTAGGATAACTTATTTTTTAATGATTTTAAAAGCCTTCAGTGAATTTTCAACTGTCAGCATATAGACGCCTGAAGGTAAGTTTGATATATCGATGCTGCCGTTGCTGAAATAACCACGCTTTACAACGCTTCCTGTGGTACTATAAATAATAAATGCCGGATCCAGCCTATCATTATTTTTTGAAACGATGTGAAGTACATCTTTTACGGGATTTGGATGTATTTGAATTTCATCATTATTATCTTTAATCGTAATAACCGAGCTGAGAGTTGTGCCATCGGGATTAACTGTATATGGTAGATCTCCCATATATCTTTCAGTATCTCTTGAGCATCTTACCCCCATTGCTGCCTGCGGATAAAAGCCTGTTCCCGAGGCCAATTTACCACCACTTCCTGATATGCTGCTAAGGTTAAGTCCAATAGCATAACCAGTGTAGAAATCTGCAGGAGAACTGGTCCATAATCCCGTTTGATATTTATAATTATCTGTAGTAGGCGAAGCGCTTCTGATATTTCTCCAATCATTACCACCAAGAATTCCCCTTATACCGGTTGCAGGGATATTTCCTATGTTATATTTTGAATTTGGAAAATTAAATACCCAACCGGATCTGCTGCTTGGTGTTGTACTTTCCGTCGTGATTGAAAGTGTATAACCAGGATACTGTCTGACATTTATGGCATTGTTGACTGCTCCTGCTGTGAGATCTGCAATTGTACTTTGAACAATACCGTAATTTGAAAAACTGCTGCTGGTATTATACCCATTATAGAACCAGGGAGACGATCCTCTTGCATAGGTACTATTGTTAACTGCAGCAAATAAATTGGCATTAGCTGTATCTGGAACCCTCCATCCTGCCGGACAAGGATCAAATACTGATTTCTCTGCAGCATGGCCCCATCTATCCTGTGCAAGTCCGTTTTCATCGGAGATCCAGTCTTTTACTTGTAGTGATTTTGTAAGCAACGTTCCAGCATCTTCAATTCCTAGTTCTTGACCGGTTTTGGCTCTGAAAAGGAAATATAACGGATTTTCAGTAGTGTATTTTATTATTTTTCTGATCTTTTCATTCTTCGGTTCAGAAGCTAAAATACCTGCGGAAGATTTATAAATATCCCACTCTCTCGAATAGCCGGAAATATTGTCTGTCGAAGAAAAAATGTCGTCTGTGATTGGATTGGATATCCCTAAAATGACATTTCCGTTACCGTCGATTCCGATTTGCTTATAAACACTATATGTCGCTGCAACCTGAACACTATTAGCGTGAGCTGATATATATTGAGTTCCTCCAGGATTATGGAACGTTGGGAAAGGATCTTTCCTGCCCCATTGATAATGCAACCCTCCAGACTGCTGGATTTGTGTTTTAGATTGCAGTTCAGTGGCTAAATCAGGTCTTATCAGTGTTGATGGTAACGCTTGCAAAGCTCCAAGATTTCTATCCATAAATATTGTACTCATTGGTGTTCCACCTTTAGCAGGATATATTATTTGAGGATTTGTTGTTGGAATGATGCCGCCATTTTCAATAGATTCAGTTGTATATGTTATTTGATTATCCTCAGACAAAGGGTTTGTAACCGGTGCCCAGATATGCCAGCTCCATAATACTTTATCAGGGTTGGATGTCCCCCATACCCCATTATTACCTTTATGATAAGCAATTACAGCGTTCCCTTTTTCCTTCGCAGCTATCGTAACTTTCAATTGCTGATCCGGATATGTACCAATAATTTGAATTTTTTTGATCAAATCCGGATTGTCAGTCCATACCACGCTTCCTGTATTGATATTACCTGACGGAAGTTGCTTATTATCGGAAAGATAAAGTTTGTGCATGGCGTAAGCTTTTTTAAGACTGATCAACAGCTCTTTATCTTGCGCTACAGGATCACTAACTTCACCAGTCATCACTACAAAACTGTTGGGTTCTTTTGTCCAGGCTTTATAATCCGTGTTATCATTGTCGGTTGACAGAACATATTCTGTATTATAAAATACAGGTAACAATGAAAGATTCGGATCTTTCATACATCTTACTGCTCCCAAAGCATTGGTTTTAAAAGTTTGATTGACATAGATTCCATTCCAGCCGGTAGCAGAAACATCGGTTCTTTGAGGATCATTACGAATAATCGTTCCTCTGTTACCTCCAATTCCATAAGTCCCAATAAGTAAAAAAGCATCCGATCCCGGATCCTGATAGACCACTGATGTAGGTGTACCAACATTGTTCTGATAATAAACATAGTTCCCGCTAGTTGGCATTAATCCTATTTTTCGGTTATCAGTTCCATTAAAATCCATTCCTCTGCCTGGGTAAACCTTGACTCCCAGCAATACATTATTAATTGCATTAGGCAAAATCTGACTATTAGCAATATTTGTGTCATCATTCACACCACTGTTTTTTCTGCCCAATGGGTTAAGATTATTATTAATAGTGTTTCTTCCATAATGCGAAGGAACTCGCCATCCATTGGGACAAGGATCATACTCTGATTTTAATTCATATGATTTGCTATCTGCGGCAACAGTTGCATTTCCGCTGGAGGCATTGCTATGTAAGCCTTTTCTGTTATCTGACCATAAGTCCCAAGTTTCTATCAGGTCAGGATTGGAATTACTGACTTTATACTCCTGACTTGAAAACCATGTTCCATCATTGGTGGCGTGACTAATAATGTCAATAGGATTATTAATGGAGTATCTTAAATTTCCATTGATAGTATTGGTGCCAGTATCAATACCTCTTTGCTTTACAGATATTGGTGAAGATTGTAATGTTGCATAAGCATGTCTCCTGCTTCCAACATCACCTGTGATTTCATAAAATGTTCCGTCCTTATATTGCAGTGGAGGTACAGGATCCTTCCTGCCCCACTGGTACATCAAACCTCCTGATTTGTTCCATTCATTACCAAGAAAGTGAGCGTTTGTCGCACCAAGATTTCGATCCATATACTGTGGTGTGAATGCCTGATTCAAGACATTCGTTTCAAAACCTTGTCCGTAAAGAGCTCCGCCTGAAGGATCATCCGTAATCCAAATATGCCAGGTCCAATAGATTATACCATTGACGTTAAAGGCTATACTTGCATTACCTTCACCTTTTGTTTTATCAATTAAAACTTTAATTTTAGCATCCTCGCCCGTTCCAACGATGGAAGTTGAACTTACTAATCCATTGACATCTTCCCAAAATACAGTTGCAGTCTGCTGACCGCTTTCAATAATCGGAGTAAATTCCCCAGTATCATTCTGCATATATCTGCCATTTTTCCACATTTGATAAGCTTTAGCAACAGGTATATATAAACCGTCAGTTTTTGTACCATCAGGCAGAAGACCATCTTTATAAAAAATATAACTATTAGGTGCAAGCGTATAGTCTCCTTCTGCTTTTTGAAAATTATGAACTAGAGAATTATAATCTATAGACACTGGCTTTTGTCCGAAAAAAAATACGGTACAAATAAGCATACAAAGTTTGTAAAATTTAATCATGTTAAGTATTTTTCATAATCATATTACAAAATACGTGCTAATATTAAATGATTAAATCATTATAAGTATGAATTTAACAATAATACACATTCATAATTATAATATAGTAAATTGATGCTCGATTTTTAGTGAAATTTGATTGGTATTAAGCATTAAGAGGTTGAGAAATACCCATGAAAGAGTTTCTGACTTCCCACATGTAAATGGCGTACACTTTGATAATTCCTTATTATAGATATCGCAGGAAATTCTTTAAGCGAAGTATTTGGTAAAGAACAATACGGTATAGCAATTTAATTATGAAAATAGCGACTTATAATGTTAATGGCATTAACAGTAGACTACCTGTCCTTCTGAAGTGGCTTGAGGAATCCCAGCCAGACATTGTATGTCTTCAGGAACTCAAAGCACCGCAGGACAGATTTCCCATTAAAGAACTTAATCACGCAGGTTATCAGGCTATATGGAAAGGACAAAAACAGTGGAATGGAATCGCCATCCTGAGCAAAGGATATGAAATAACCGAGGTTCAACGACAACTGCCGGGTGATGAAGATGACTTACAAAGCAGATATTTGGAAGCCATCATCGATCAAATGGTTATCTGCTGTCTTTATCTGCCAAATGGAAACCCATATCCGGGATCGAAATATGATTATAAACAAGCATGGGTAAAGCGTCTGAAAAAGCGAACAAAAGAGTTTATAGATATGGATCTTCCTGCCGTTATAATCGGTGACTTCAATATTATCCCAACTGCTGCTGATGTCTACAAACCTGAAAAATGGGAAAACGATGCACTCTACAGGATCGAAATGCGAAGAGCTTATCAATCACTACTTAAATTAGGATGGACAGATTCTTTGAGAACACTTTATCCATCGCAAACTATTTATACTTTTTGGGATTACCTTTTCAAGGCTTATGAACGGAATGCCGGCATTAGACTGGATCATATTTTATTAAGCCCGTATTTAAAAAATTGTTTGATAAGCGGCGGCGTGGACAAACATGTCAGAGGATGGCTGAAATCAAGTGACCACGCACCGGTTTGGGTGGAACTTGATAAAAGCAAAGTCTAAACCTATAGTATTGCAATATATCACATCAATTCCCTTGGTATAATATTGAATATTACAGACAGGGCATATTTATTGCAACACACCTCGCTCACCAAACAATTTTTATTATGAATAATGAAAAAACAGTATCAACACTCAATGATTTGCTGAACATCACAAACGACAGAATTCAGGGATTCTCTAAAGTTGAAGATAAAGTATGGGAAACACACCCTGCTTTGAGAAATGATTATGATCAAATGGTATCAAGATCGCAGGAAATGAAAAATGATCTCATCAGACTCATTAATGAACGCGGTGGTCAGCCAGACAATACAGGAAGTACTGCAGGTGCAATACACCGTGCCTGGATTGATGTTAAAAATGAATTATCTTTTGACAATGATGAGGCAACACTTGAAAATGTAGTATTTGGAGAAAATGCTGCTATTAAAGCCTATCAAAATGCATTAGACAATGGTGATCTCTGCCCTGAAAGCTCTCAGGTCGTATTAGATCACCTGCATCATCTAAAAGCTTCACATTCGAAGTTTGAACATCTTGAAAATCGCAGTTGATCGATATGAAAAAGAGAGTCAAAATTGACTCTCTTTTTTTTTGCGAATTCGTTATAAAGCGTTAAATCTGGATTGTAATAATGTATCTGCCTTAGTTTCCGTTTACTGTATTTTAGAACTGCTGAATACTAAATAAATACAATCATTATTCTTAAGTAGATGGAATAATGTTCAGAATGCTATCAAGATCAGTATTTTATTTTTTTAAATACCTTCGTCTAATTTCATTATGGACATAACTTTACTACGGCAAAGATGATCGCAACTCTTTTTAGGTTTCATTATTCAACTTGAAATGCAAAAATAACAAAGCTGTAAAATAATTATGTCAGATAAATTTCTTTTAAGGTATAAAATGCTTTTAGACAAATAAATAAGCAGAGAAATTTACGAGCCATTTTCCTGCTTTCGGTTTGAAACGAAAGGCAGAATACGCACCCGGTCATCATGACCAAAAATATATTATGTTAACTTTGACGGTTCAACACCCAAATATGATGACAAATAAATTAAATGACCGGAAGAGTTCTCTTTTTCGCCTAACAACTCTTTGTACAATTATTTTAATAACCTTCACAAAGGCACAAAACCCTGAAGCCTTTAATAAAATTTACACCAATACATATCTTGAAATATCTCAAAAAGATTTCAGAAGAGCATTAAAAATAGCTGATTCTCTATATAATATTTCCGAAAGTCCGCGCTATAAAGCTAAGAGCCTCATGCTGTCAGCTACATTACTTCAACAAGCCGGAGAATTTAAAGAAGCTGTTGATTATGCCACAAAAGCTGACGGCATACTGGGCGACACAAATGAATATGTATGGAAAGCGAAGGTATCTGGTTTTTTAGCTACCCAGTATAGACATCTGGGACTTTATGACTATTCAAAAAAATATATAGATCAAACAACTGAAATTATAAAAAACATCGATGATCTAAAACTTGTCAATCAAACGAATGGCTTTCTTATGCAAGAGAAAGCTTACTATCAGCTTGAACAAAAAAATTATCGTGAATCAATTAAAATGATTGATGGCGCCTCACGGTATTTTAGTCTCTCCGGACAGGATAATCCGTTTCTTACAGCTAATAATGAACAGCTTTTAGGTTTGAATTATTACCACCTGAAAAATTATTCAAAGGCTATGAATTATTATCAAAAAGCTTTGAATAAATTGAATGAAATGCCTGACAACTTCCTTACAGCCTTGGTTCTAAATGGAATGGCACAAATCCATATCGCACAAAAAAATCCCGAAAAAGCAAAGCCTTTGATTGATAAAGCTCAGAAGCTTGCTGAAGAGTCACCCTACCTCAGCTTAAAAAATGAAATTTATCAAAGCTCTCAGCAATATTACGCTTTAACCAAAGATATTGAAAAACTTGAATTAAGCAAACGCAAACAAGACTCTGTTAAAGAAAAAATCAGCGGCAAAACTGCATCTTTTATTAATGATTCCTTTACAAAAATGGAGAAAGATTCTCAAAAAAAACAACAGCAGTCAGAGCGAAAAAGTGTATGGATTGCATTAACGCTTTTATTGCTAAGCTTAATTATGGGTTATTTTATGATCTATAGAAAGCGTCAGAAAGAAAAATTTATAAAAATACAGCAGATCTTAAATGAATTTGAAGAGATAAACAGCAAAAGAATGGTCGAATCCGACATTCCCGAAGCCAATTTTTTTTCTATTAATGAGGCTTTGTCTCAACAACAAGATGACATTGAAACAGAAACTCAAGCTTTAATGACTCCCGCTACTGAAAAGAAAATCCTAGGTAAGCTTGAAAAGTTTGAACAGACCACATTATTTACCCGAAATAATGTATCTCTTCCATATGTTGCAGCTTATTGCAGCACAAACACTAAGTATCTTTCTTTTGTAGTTAATAACCACAAAAAGAAAGATTTTAAGAATTACATTAATGAATTGAGGGTTAGACATATTATTCATAAACTAAAAAATGACAGTCAATATCACAAGTACAAAATTTCCAGCTTAGCTGAGGAAGCCGGTTTTTCATCTCAAAGTAAGTTTGCAGCTGCATTTAGGAAAGTTACTGATGTCTCGCCTTCCGAATTCCTTGATCATCTTCGATCACAGCATTTGAATTGAAATCGATGTTTTTTTTTCGGAAATAAACCGATCGCGTCCGTTTAGCGTCGCATAATTTTGTCTAAAACTTAAAAATCACATTAAATTATTGAATCTGAATTTTGATCGAAGATGACATTCAGAAGATTAAAATTCATAAAGTTAAGGGAGGCAGCAGTCTCCTTTTTTATTTTTGCTAATCACCAGACTATTAAATTATTAAATCTCTATTCATAATATATTATTGACATTCATTTTCCTGAATACGACCCCTCATTTTGTTGTATATCAGTTTTGATAACTGGTATTTTGCATCAGATTTTTTGACTTGCTGGAAACAGGATACAAATGATGAAAAAAGTCTGAAAGCTTTTCCCGAATATCTATCGGGAAAGTTTTTTTGACCACCCGAATCTGAAAGCAAGAATTTAATTCTTAAAAAGGTTTATTAAATTTTATCAACACAAAATGACACGAAAAATTTTTAACTATCTCAACAGAGGAAGGTTCTTCTGCTGTTTAATTTTTCTTACAGCTAATTTTCTTTTTGCTGAAGGGTCTAAAGATCTTTATCCTAGCGGCTCTGCTGGCGGCCGTGCTTATCTGTACAGTAATACTTATAATGGTACCACCGGTTCTACGATGGCTTCGTGGCCTTTTAAAACAGCGGGAGCACATTATGCTTATGTTAAGGCGGGTGAAATTATCCACACAGCCTCAAGTGCTCAGGGTATAGGAAATGGCAGAATTGTTCTTACAGCTCCGGATGGCTCTGTTTACACTTCCGCTAATAACACTACTGGACAGATAAGCAACAGAACTTCAGAGTTGGCAGGACCAAGACTTTTAGGACAGGCAGCTGGTTCGAATCGATATTTAACTTTTAACAGAACTGCGACAGCGAACCAAGCTGGTATATGGAAAATCGAATTTACGCCAACCGGTGACGTTAATTCTTCCGCTACGCCTTCAGTTACAAGTGTTGCTGCAGACGCTTCTTGGACTCAGGGAACAAATTCAGAATTAATTGCAGCCTGGGACGTCTCGGTAGAATCTTCGGGTTCATGGATAACAGGTCGGACTTATTCCAATGTAGTAAATTTGCATATCAGCAATACTCAAAGTGGGTTTTACGGACAGGTTTACGCATTAACAAAAGATGGTTATATCTACAGAGTTAATAATAATGGTAATAATGGAGTCGGCTTTACATTTTTTGTGAACAATAGAGGTTTTATTTCAAATAACAGCTCTACTTATAAAAGTATGGACTTTTCAAGCGGTATTGCATCTTATGTACAATCCCCTATTGCTGCAGATACATCATCAGACATCACCCATAAGATATTTTACAGTCAGCCATCCTCTGATCTGCCTGTATCAGCAAGTGGTAGTGTACCCGGAAATACAACCTGGCTGAGAACAAACGTCATTGAACCTACAGTTTACAATGTGAGCCTTGTTGGTGCTGAAACAACACCTGGACAGGTCAGCAGTGTTAAAGGTGGCTATGTTAGATTTAATGCAGCAGTTCAAGGTTCCTATACAATTACTATAGAAAGTGCTTCAATACCAGCGACTTTTATAACACGGACTTTAACCGGAATCGCTGCCGCAGGCAACAATAATGTATTCTGGGATGGAAAAGACGGCAATGGCAACAATCTGCCGCAGGGTAACCAGCCAATCAGGCTTAAAGTTCAATTACGCGGTGCAGAAGTGCATTTTCCATTTATTGACATGGAAATAAATCCCAACGGTATAGTGTTGGAACTTTTAAATGGGATCGATACTACCAGCGAACGCTACCGTGTATATTGGGATGATAGTGATATAACGAGGACTACCACCAATAATCAGGGAAAAGGATCTACACCTGCTAACGCCAGCGTTTCCGGTTCACTTAGTGGTCCTACCGGTACAGGTGGACATATGTGGGGACAGCAGACTAACAGCACAAGCCCCCTGACTTCAGCCAATCTCGGAAATGGATTTGGTAATGAAAAATCAATCGACACGTGGTCTTATATCAAGGGGCCGATTGCCCAATCAGAAACTTCAGTTATTGTAAAGACAGCCGATCTTCAGGTTACGGCTGTTACTGCAGATAAGAACACTTTGGCAATTGCCGACCAGATTACCTATACAGTGAAAGTGAAAAATAATGGCCCTAGCGATGTTGAAAATGCACCATTCACTTTTACAGCGCCGTCAGGTTTCGATCCGCAGTCTCTCACATTTGCCGGTAACAACTGTGGCACTCAAGCGAATGCTGTCAGCTATAATGCGGTTACACACATCTATTCTTCTCAGCTTAATCTGCCCAACGGATGCGAAATTACATACACCTTTACAATGCTTGTGAGCAGCGCGGCAAATGCAGGTGCTGTAGAGGTTCAGGCTGCGATATTAAGACCAAACGATGTTACGGATCCTGATGCGACCAATAATACGCCAGGTGTGCCTCCTACTAATGCCCAATACGAGTGTGCCAACAACGGACTTGGGGGAATATGTAATAACATTTTGAACCATAATACTGTAACATTTACACCAGGTGAAATCTGTACAGAACCCGTCAATGGGAATACCTTTCAATGGAGTATTTCAGACTCTCCGAACCCTTATATTACTCAGAATATTACGCAACCACCTTCTAACTACGGATTTGTTTTTGACATTTATGAACTGGATAATTCGTTCAATTTAAATATCAATGGTACGTTGATAGCTACACAAGAGCTTCAGTTCCAGTCATCAGGAACTTCCGGCATCAATGTCCGATTCGCCGATGGATCTCAATATGAAGTCAACACTACACACAATGGAACAGCTGCTGATATCTGGCAGATGCGAGGAAATCCTGCTAATCCACTCATCCGTATCTCTATCAGCCCAGCCGGTGTTATCTCCCTTTATGGAAGTAAGGCTTCATATGGATCTCTTCAACCGCTTGTGCTTACTAATGGTAATGCATTAAATACTATCACGTGGAACCATACAGGGACTAATAACATTACTGTCACTCAAAATGTTGTCGGCCTGACCATTATGGATGGTTACGGTTATGGTCTTAATATTACACCTTGCGCGTGCTACCGACCCGCTGTTTTGACAGGGAATGGTCCAGATACTAAGATGGGCATTACTCTTTTGAAAAGGGCTGGTGGTGATGCTCCAGGAAACTGGCCGATGGCAAGGAAGTCAGGACATATAGCCTTGGAATCTAATAATCGTGGCTTTGTAATAACACGCCTTTCCACGACTGAAATTCAAGGACAAAGCAGCCCCACTACCATCGCACCTAAAATCGTAAACCCGCAGGAAGGTATGATGGTCTATGATACAACTGTTAAATGCTTGAAAATTTACCATGACGGTATATGGAGCTGTTTTAACAAACAAGCTTGTCCATAATAATTTTACTAATCAATAATTAATAATGAAACAGGTATTCTCAATTACAAGCCTATTGTTATATGCTACAGCATTTTCGCAGGTAATTATCGGCAATGCTACTGGCAGCGTACCAGCCGGACAGAAAAATTCCGTTCTCCTTGAATTTGCACTTGGGCAAAATAAAGGGATTATACTTCCTTACATCCGAACACTACCCTCTGGCGGAGGTCTTGTGGAAGGAACTTTTATTCTTGATGCCAGAGACGCTACAAAAGCTAAAGTAAAATATTACAATGGCGTCACAGGAATGCAATCTTCCGATGGCTGGTTTGATCTCAGCAATGGGAATACAGCCGATATTTCAGCCGCAATGGCTATGCAGCCAACATCTGCAACTGTTAGCGAGGATTCCGCAGCTAAAGTTATTATAGGAGCAGCAAGTACATCAACAGATGGCGTCCTTGTTTTAGAATCCGAGACCAAAGCAATGGTGCTGCCTATGGTAAACAGTACAGACGATGTTACGGATCCTGCACCCGGTATGATGGTATACATCAATAAAGAAGATGCTAAAAGACTTGCTGTGTTTAATGGGAGTGCTTGGACATTCTGGAAAGCCCCATAAAAACTAAATCTTTAATAGAACAATTTGGCTGGGCAGTGTTTTTATAAGGTTAGAAATCTTAAAATTTGTGTTTTTTTCTGCCCAGTCTTTTGTACGATATGAAGCAAGCAATAAACAACTATTAATCTGTTAGGTTTATTTTTGTTGTCAATGCTGATAATTGGACAAGGGACCGATTGCTGTAAAATTGCATAAAATCAGCCATATCGCTTTTACAAAATCCACAGTGATCAGGAGAAAGGATTTGTTCATTATCCTTTAAATCCAAAAAGGATTGCTAAAAGATATATTCAGCGGCTATTGGATGAAAGCTTATGGCAAACATGGTTGACCTTGGAATTTGCGGTTTGACTATAGATCACCGAAATTTTTGGGATAAAAATTCTCTGCAGAAATATTTCCAGCACAAAAAAAGCAAAAAACGAATGTCAAATATTGGAATCTAAGCTCGATGATATTTAATTTCATTATTGTGTTTTTATATATATAATTACAAACATAAATTTTCTCAAATTTAAAAAATATCGGTTGTATAAAAGTAAAAATTACAATTCGTAACTTTTAATTTATAATTCGAAATAATATTGTAGCGATTTTTATCAATAGTTAATAACCTAAAAGTATAACAGCCTAGATAATGTGTAAACACCTAAAGCTTTTGATTTAATGCCTTCAAATATATAGTTGTCTAATTTTAATAAATCAATATTATTATAAGGAGCTAATGATATTATTAAATTCTCATTCAAACCGTCATTTTTACACGTTCACATAATTTTTCAAAAATTGTAAGCTTCCATTAGCGAGCTGATCGGCATCATAAGGTGATTTCTGCCAAAGAGAAACCATTTGCTGCATCCCGGAGATTGATGATGAGAAGTTTTCTAAAACCAGATTTCCTTCAAAATTGATTTCTTTCAAAGCTCTGAAAAATTCCTTCCAATTTACTGTTCCTTCACCTAACATTCCGCGGTGAGATTCTGTGATGTGAACGTGTTTAAGCTTCTTTCCTGCAAGAATGATGGGATCGTAAAAATTATTTTCCTCAATGTTCATATGAAACGTATCGAGGTGAAGAAACAAATTATCCTTATCTGTTTTTTTTATTAAGTCCAGAACATTTTCAGCAGTATTGCAAACGTACGATTCATAACGGTTTATGGGCTCAATTCCTATTTTCACGCCTTTTTCTTTGGCATAATCGGCGACTTTACTCCAAACTTTCACAATAATTTCAGTTTCCTTTTCGGTTAAAGGATTTCCTGAAAAAGCTCCTATTCCACCGTGAAGAACGCCGCCTAAAAAATCAGTTTCCAACTCGGAAGTTTTATCAATTGCCTGTTTTATCAATTTCTCAGCAACTTCGGGATAAAATGTGATATGCGCTTCTTTTGGAAGGTTCAGTGAGCAGACAACATCTAAACTGTTATCTTTCAACTGCTGTCTTACTTCTTTTGAATTAAATTCCATTGAAGTTGGTAATAGAATTTCTATCAAATCAAAACCTGCTTTTGCCGTTTTTTCGATTGCATATTTTCCGGCTTCAGGATTCCAGTTAGGTGTAATCCAAGAAAGGAGTGAAGCTCCAAATTTTACATTCATTTTTTTTACTTTTAAATTTTTACTAGAAGATCCACCATTCTGTTCTTACTCCAAAGTAAGTTCCGAATCTTTTGGAACCAGATTGCTGCAGAAATGGTGAATAAAGACTGTTCATCGCCTGATCATTATACCTTGAAACTTCTGCAATGAAACGGATATGCGGTCTTGCCCATACACTTCTTTCCGCAGTCGGAACGATGGTTGGCGCAAGAACCAATTTCGTCATAGAAGCTGAATTCTGATTACCATCTTTCCTTGATGCAAAATGCAATTCTGAGAGAATATGAAACCAGTTATTGAAATAATAGGTAGCTCTTAATCCTGTATTGAATTCAGATTTCTTATTAAAAATTTCGCGCTCATAATAATCTATGGCTTTATTATCACTATTCGCTCCGCCTTTACTTATTGTGAAAACCGCATAGGCATTGGCCGACCATTTAGTGGAAAGATTGAGCAAAATATGTTCTACAGCAGTTAAGGAATATGCACTTTTATAGGTTTTTGTAACTTCATCCGGAGCACCATAAGTTCTCCAGGTTTGAGTATTTCCGCTGTCACCTCCATTAGCGATTCCGTTTCCATATCTCACTGATATTTGATTGAAAGAACCTGCAATCTTAGTCTTTAAATTTGTACTTAGTTTCGCTCCCAAAACCCAGCCGTTGTCCGATGGATATTGCTCCATCGAATTTTTTCCCGATTTATCCAGATTATGAAATTCAGCCAAAAGCTTCAGTTTATGAACATTATTTTTAAATGGAATCGTCTGTTCTAAAATAAAAACTTCGCGTTGTCTATAGACCAGATTTTTTGTACCACTGATGACGTTGGTATAAGAATATGGCGTCGAGTTACTCGCTGCAGTATCAATCGCTGCCGGAAAAAACATAGAGAATCTGGTATTTTTATGTCTCACACCCCAACCCGTCGCAGAATGGTCATCGAAATAAAAATAATCCGCAATGTGGACGTCATCGTATCTCAGCCATCGTGAACCTGCCCAAACATCCCAATCACTTCCCATAATATTTCTGGCTTCCACAAATGCTTCCGGCAAAGCGATAATCATCCCCTGGTTGGATTTTGAATCTACATTTCCCAGGAAAGTGCCACCTGAATAGAAACTTAATCTCGCCTGCATATCGATTTTTGTTGTTTTTATACTGTCACCATTCATAACCGGCGTGAAATGAAAAGCAGGTAAAAAATCCACATAATCGCCCTGATCCATTCTTCCTCCAAGTGAACCCTGATTATTAAGATTCAGTTGTCTTCCGGTTTTTCCATCTGCATTTGGTGAATATCCGACGCCAATCCTACCCGTTGTCCCAAAGGAAAAATCCTTATTCGTGATCACAATTTGAGCGTGAGAAGCCTGGCTAATGATCAATAAAAACCAAAAGCTGTATTTAAAAACATTGAAGTTCTTCATCTTATTTAAGTGTCTTTGGCTTGTAAAATTTCAAAGCAAATAATAGAATTACAGCATAACAAACAATTGGAAGAAGATAAGCGTGTGCAATATCTTTCTCAGCAATTTTTCCCATCAAAGGAGGAAATATAGCGCCACCAAACATTGCCATCACAAGAAAAGAAGATGCCTGCGGAACTTTGCTGCCTAATCGTTTCAATCCAAGGCTGAAAATAGTAGGATACATTACACTTAGGAAGAGATTTAATAATATTAAACTAATGAAAGATGCCCAACCGAAACTTTGTGAAATAATTAAACATAATACAATATTACAAGCGGTGAAAATTGCAAGAAGTTTATTCGGAGCAATGAATTTCATTAAAAATGTACCTACAAAACGTCCGATCATCATCATCGCCATACTTAGAGAAAAATAATACGAAGCCTGAATCTCCGGAAGATGCATTTTCTCAACACCATAATTGATGAAATATGCCCAGGTTCCACCTTGTGCAGCAATGTTAAAAAACTGTGCAATAACAGCAAATATAAAATGTCTTTGTTTCCAAAGTGGCGCGTGCGGGTCTGAAACTGAAGCTTCTACTCCATTTTCGCTCTCAGAAATCTGAATATCTTCGGCGTGAGGATCTTTCAGACTTGGAACTTTAATAAAAGAAAAAATAATAGTGATGGTCAAAATCACAACGCCAATCCAGGTGTAAAGATCTTTCACAGAATCCAACGAATTATCATCCAGACCAGACTTTCCGAAGATAAAATAACCTCCCAAAAGCGGACCTATAATTGCACCCAAACCATTGAAAGACTGAGCGAAATTTACTCTTTGATCACTCGTTTTTTCATTTCCTAATGCTGCTACAAAAGGGTGAGCAACCGTTTCCAAGGTTGCCATTCCCATCGCCAAAACGAAAAGTGCGATTCTGAAAAAGTCAAATGACATCTGATTTGCAGCGGGAATGAAGAGAAAAGAACCGAGCGCAAATAATGATAATCCTAGAATCACACCCTTTTTGTAACCAAATTTTTTCATAAACAATCCCGCCGGAATTCCCATTAAAGCATACGCTCCGAAGATTGAAAGTTGTACAAGACCGGATTTTGATTTGGAGATATTCAAAACATTCTGGAAATGTTTGTTCAGAACATCACCCATCGTTAAAGCAATCGCCCAAAAGAAGAATAATGAAATCACAAATGCCAGTACGACAACATATTTCTTTTCTGTAAATTTTGCAGTATTCATAGTGTTGATTTTAAATAGTTTGACCGTAATGTTCTTCGCGGAAAGATTTGAATTCTTCGTAAGTATAATCCGGACAAGCGCCTGATTTCGAAGTAATGAAAGCGCCAAGAGAAACAGCCTGTTTCATAATCTCTTCAGGTAATTTCCCCTGAATTCTTTTTGATAAAAAGCCGGCAAGAAAAGAGTCGCCGCTTCCAACTGTATCGTTAACTTCTATCGGAACTGCTGAAAAATTGTAACTTTTATCTCCGACAAAATATCTTGCACCTTTGCTTCCTTTTGTAAGTACGATCTCATTCAGGTCAAAATGTTTTTGAATTTGTTTGATGCTGTTATCTTCATCAATGTATTCTTCTCCGAGAAACTCGATTATGGTTCTTAATTCTGCTTTGTTCATTTTTACAAGATCTGCTTTTTGAAGTAAAACTTTAATCAAATCAAAATCGATAAAGGGCGGACGGAAATTGACATCAAATACTCTGAATTTGGAAAGCTCTATCAATTCCAAAAGTGTTTTTTTTGATTCTTCGTTTCTTGCAACCAGACTTCCAAAAACAAAAGCATCAGAATTTTGAATCAATTCTTTTTGTTCCGGCGAAACTTTGATATAATCCCAAGCTACATCATCTACAATATCATAATGTGCTTCTCGGTGTTCATCAAAATTTGCAATGACCGTTCCTGTTGGCTTTTCATTATCAACCTGAATAAAATCTGTGGAGATATTCCAGTTTTTGATTTGATTTAGAAGTTCATTTCCCAATTCATCATTCCCGACTTTACTGATCATTTGAACATCGACTCCCATTTTGTCAAGATTGTAAGCCACATTGAAAGGCGCACCACCCGCTCGTGATCCGGCTGGAAAAATGTCCCAGAGAACCTCTCCAAAACATACGGTGTAAGATTTATTATTATTCATAGTTAGGTTAAACGTTTAAGTTAATTAACAAAAAAATTATTTTATAGAATTTTTAATGATAAGCTGTCCGGAAAGAATTATTTTTTTTGCAGTAGAAGTATATTGATTGATTTGAATATCGAGCAATTTGATAGCTTCATCTGCCATTTCTTCTAATGGTTGTTTCACATAAGTAATCTCTGAAGGGAATAATTTATAAGCTTCCGTTTCATCAAAAGCAAGTACAGAAACCTGTTCAGGAACTTTGATATTGTTTTTAACAAGATAAGCAAGACCGGCAACTGCAAGTTTGTTACTTGAAAAATAAAGTGCTGTATTTTTTGGATTTTGTCCTAAAGACAGTTCAAGTTTAGACTGAATTTCTTCCGTAATATTCTCCAGACCCACAGCTATATATTTGGTATTTACTTTTTTCCCTGAATCTGCAATACTTGTCTCAAAACCCGTTTTTCTATCCAAAAGATGAGGCAATTTTGTATCATAACCTAAATAGATAATCTCGTCAAAATCCTTTTCTAATAGATAAGATGTTGTACTTTCCGCAATCTCTCTATTATTCAATATAACACCAGGAACATTGATGCCTTTAAGATATCTGTCGATTGTGACCAAAGGATAATTTTTATCTAATAATTTCTGCAGACTAACTTCCGAATCGGCGACTGGTGCAACAATAATCCCATCAACCTGTTGTTGGGAAAATAGGTCGATCAGTTTTTCAAACTTTTCTGCATTTTCATCAGAGCTTCCGATAATTAAAGTATAACCAAGTTTCAAAGCTCTGTCTTCTAAACTTCTGGCAATGCTGGAATAAAAATCATTGGAAATATCTGCTACAATCAGTCCTAATAATTTACTTTTATTATTCTGTAAGCTTCTGGCAATCTTATTTGGAGTATAGTTAATCGTTTCAGCTATTTCAAAAATTTTTTTCTTGGTGTCCTCACTAATTCTCTGTCCTTCTTTCTTGTTCAGAACATACGAAACTGTTGCTACGGAAACTCCGGCAATTCTGGCAATGTCTTTAATCGATGCTCGTTTCATTATTCTGATTTACACTGCAAAGTATTTAATAATAAATTAAAAAAACAATAGTTGATTTTTTTTGGTCATTTCAGGAAAAAGTGTAATTTGGCAAATTTTATTTTTTGATATAAAATGATTTAAAACACAGAATATCAATAAGAAAAAATCAAACAAGTTACTAATATATTAATTTAATTTTAACAATTAGCCTTTTAATGTTACATTTTGGTTAAACGTTTAACTAAAAATATTTATTTTTTGAAGATTACAAAAAGTGAGAGATATGATTTGTTCTTCATTAGAATCCGTTAATTATAAATCTTGAGCGAAAGTATTAATACTCAAAAATTAGTAAGATTTCACACATTCTGAATAATTTAAATACTGTTTAACACCTTCAAAATATTATCTATATCTTCTAATAAATGGTTTGAGCAGAGTCCTGTCAAGTTCACCAAAAGCCAAATGGCGCCAATTTAATCTAAATTGAGCCATTTTTTTTTGATTCCAAAATAATCTTTTTTAATGTTTTAGAAAATTTAGATTCGAAATACTAATAAATAATTTTTCAGAAAATGATATATCTTACAAATTACTAAGATTCTGTTGATACATTAAAGTATATAGTTAGCACCATTTTTATTTAATGAGAATATTATTTTAAGTAATGGAACATAATCAAAATACAATATTTTAAAAATGACTATTATCAATCATTTTTCTTCCTCACTTATATCCTATTTTTGCAAAAAAGATCAAATGGATAAACTCAATTTTCTGGAAGTTATTGCTGCGATTGCCGTTTTTGTATCGCTGCTGCTTGCCGTATTTTTATTAACGGTAAAGACAGAAAGAAAACTGGAAAACAGATTATTTGCAGCATTCCTTATCATTAATGCCATTGATATCAGCGGACTTTTTATGCATCTTTTTACAGATAGCTATAATCTGAAAGCTTTCAAAATATCTGCCTATTTATTGGTAATGCCTCTTTTTTATCTGTACGTTAATGCCGTTTGTTACTCTGATTTCACCTTAAAAAGAAAGCATTTACTGCATCTTATTCCGTTTATTGTTGCCAATTTAATTTTAGTTCCAAGACTTTTTATGGCAGAAGGAGCTGCTAAAGAGTTGTTCTTTAAAGATATGTGGCATTCCCCTGAAATGTTTTTTTATCAGGCAATCGCAGAACTGCAATATTTCTTTTATATCGTTGGTGTATTTCTTATCCTTAAAAAATACAAGAAGATCTACCTTGAAAACTACACCGATCCAAACACTTTATCATACAAATGGCTGTCTCAGCTTACAAAGATTTTCTTATTCATCCACTTATGTATTATCATAAAAAACATCGTAAGATACACGCAGGATAGGGATTTATTTATCTGGTTGAATATTGTTGCCGGAACAGTTTTTTTATTAACTGCGTGTTGGTTTATTTTAAAAGCATTAAATCATCCTGAGCTTTTTCGAAGAATTGATTCTACCTTAAAACCAACAGAAAATTTTGTTGAAACTCCGAAAACTGAGAATAAAACCGATGACACAAAAAATTTTCAAATCGAACAGCTCAGAAATTTTATGGTTGAAAAAGAACCCTTTTTAGAACCGTCACTAACGATTCAGGAATTGGCAAATCAGGTAAAAATTCCAGTTCGAGATTTGTCTGTTTTAATTAATCAACATATCAATCAGCACTTTTTTGATTTCGTGAATGAATATCGCATCAAAAAAGCAATGACCATTCTAAAAGACCCCACAAAAAGAGAATTAACCGTTTTAGAAATCTTATATGAAGTAGGTTTCAATTCAAAATCTTCTTTCCATACCTCTTTTAAAAAATATACGAATCAAACACCAACAGAATTCAGAAACAATTGATAATTAAATAATTGTAAATACTCGAACTTTGTATTGTAGATAATCGGACTCATTTTAATCAATAAAATGAGTCCGACTTTTTTTACACGGACGTTTTTCAAAACTTTCTACAGCATATTTGTACCAACATATTTAAAGTCAAATTAAAACTTAGAAATAATGAAAAAAATAAGTCTTTTTGTTTTTTTACTGATGTCTGTATTTTGTTTATCACAATTACAAACCGTAAAAATGGACACTCTCCTAAATGTAGAAATTGGTGGAATAAAACAAGCCATAGAAATCAAAACTGATGATGCTAATAAACCAATTCTGCTATTTTTATCAGGCGGTCCCGGAAGTTCAATGATGAAAAATGCGGATTCTTTCACCAATATTTTAAAGAATAAATTTACGATTGTTCAATGGGACCAAAGAGATGCGGGAAAAACATTAGAATTAAATCCTTCACCCATTCAGCCGTCAGTAGAACTTATGGGAAAAGATACTTATGAGGTTATTAATTTCCTGCTCAAGAAACTGAATCACAAAAAGCTTTATCTGTTAGGCAGCTCTTGGGGAAATGCTTTAGGATTTTATATTGTTAGAAATCATCCCGAATTATTGCACGCATATTATGCTGTCAATCCTGTAATAAGCCAACTTGCGAGTGAGAAAGAATTGCTTAAAACATTAAAAATTTATTTTAAAGACAACTCTGTTGCTATGGAAGAATTGTCAAAAGTACATTTTCCTTTTTCTAATGACGAATCTATGTTTTACTTAAGAAAGTGGCTTTTTTATAAAGATGGTAAGCAATATGTAACAAGTGACGATTTCAAAAAAGGCTTTCTTCAATGGTCAAAAACCTGGTCTCCTGCGTGGAATGAAGTACTGAAAATTGATTTACCAAAAACTTTAAATAAAGTCAATTGTCCGCTTTATTTTCTGGTTGGTAAAAACGATATTCAGACATTAACTTCCATTACACAAGAATATTACGAGCAATTGAAAGCACCCAAAAAAGATTTATTTTTATTTGAAAACTCGGGGCATCAAATCCATAAGGATGAAGCTGAAAAGTTTCAAAACATAATCGTTGAAACAGTGAATTAACAAACTTCGATTAAACTATAAATTATGACTTTAAAATATTTAACTACTGTCCTATTTCTTGCTTTAATTGGGTGTAAAAGTGTTTGGATGTACTAATTTAGCTTCCAGTTAAAGTTAAGCATAAAACCTTAATTTTAACCTATGAAAGGAGAGCGAAAAATCTACGATCCTGCTTTTAAAACCAAAGCTGTTGAGCTAAGCAAAGAACGAACTAATGTGTCAGAACTCGCAAGGGAGCTGGGAATCGCAGTCACGCTGCTTTACAAATGGCGTAAGGAGTACGAAGAATTTGGAGAAAGAAGTTTTCCAGGGAATGGAAAACTGAAACTGACACCCGAACAGGAAAAGATTCATGAGCTGGAAAAAAAGTTGAAGGATGCAGAATTAGAACGAGATATATTAAAAAAAGCAATCGGCATCTTCTCCAAGAGCGGTCGCTGAAATATAAATTCATAAAAAATAATGAATCTATTTTCCCGATTGAAAAGATGTGCAATGTTTTAAAACTATGTTCCAGTGGTTATTACAAATGGAAAAACAGGCCTTGCAGCAAGAAATTGCTTTTGAAGGAAAAAATAAAACAGCAAATCACTTCAATATATTTTTCATCAAAACAGCGCTATGGCAGCCCTAGGATTACGTCTGAGCTAAATTCCTTGGGTTACAAAATATCCCGAGTCACAGTGGCTAAATATATGAAAGAGCTTGGACTGCGAAGTAAACTGAGCAAGAAATTTAAAGTGACTACAAACTCTAAACACAATTATTTGGTGGTAGAAAATGTGCTGGACAGGAATTTTATAGCCGAAAAACCTGCGCAAGTTTGGGTTTCTGATATTACCTACATTCAAACCAAAGAAGGATTTTTGTACTTGACAACAGTGATTGATTTGTATGATCGGAAAATCATTGGATGGAGTTTAAGCAACGGAATGAGCACCGAAGAGACAAGTCTTTCTGCCTGGAAAATGGCTGTCAAAAACAGAAAAATAGGGGAAAGTCTAATTTTTCATAGCGACAGAGGCGTTCAATATGCAAGCAGAAAATTTGCAAATACTCTGGAATTTTATGGAGTTACAAGAAGCATGAGCCGGAGAGGAAATTGTTGGGATAACGCTGTGGCAGAGAGCTTTTTCAAATCTTTGAAAACAGAACTGATTTATGGAAACAAGCTTATTACAAAAGAAAAAATGGAGCTGGAAATATTTGAATATATTGAAATATGGTACAACAAAAAAAGACGCCACAGTGCCTTGAATTATCAAACTATTGAAGAGTTTAACAATCAAAACAAAATTTATCAAAATGTAGCTTAACTTATACTGGAAATTTTGTTTGCATATCCAAAATTAAAGAAAAAATGCAGCTTTCAGATGCCAAATCAACTATATGAATAACTCCAAACTTGGAGAGATTTTTGCTGCAAAAAAATGAAAAAAAAATAAAATATTATGAGAAACTTGATGCTTGCAACCGTCGTTCTAACCAGCTGTTTGACATTCGGGCAAAAAAAAATGGCTAAAAAAGAATCGGTGCCACCTATCGTAAAACCGGCACCAGTTAAAGAACAAATAATAGAGAAACCTATCTTCTATGACAATGAGGAAAAGTGCTTCATCTACACCACCGAAGAGAAAAAAGACAATCTCGTTTATCATACAGAAAAACTCCTGAAGTATGGTTGGGCTAGTAATAACGCAAGGATAATCATCACCACCTACAATTATGATCCTGTCGAAAAACAAAAGACAGAAAGCTCAGGAGATATTTTGGGTTACCCCATAAAAACCCAATACATCGATGGAAAATACCGTATAGAAAAAAATACTGTATTTTTCACACCAGATAAAGCAGACAAATTTGACAAACAAAATTTCCAACTCATTTATAAATCAAAAACACTGGATCATGCAATAGACAATCAAGACAATATACTGAAGAAAGTAAAGTGTTCTCAACAGTCGATTAGCCCAACCTACTGACATCATAAAAAAACTCTCAATTATTTGAGGGTTTCTTTTTTTATACATCTTGCAAAAAAAAGACTGCCATTACTGACAGTCTAAAAAATAGAAAATTAGGATTTATTTTGCTTGAAAATACACTCTTCTATTAGCTTTATTTTTCCATTCAGGGCACTTGGATGCAGGATCGCACTCCGGATATTTTAGATCCAGCTTACCATTTCCTTTAGCTTCCAGTTTTGCTGAGTTAGCCCCGTTGGAGATTAAATATTGTTTTACATTATTAGCTCTTCTTTCAGATAGAGTCTGATTATAACTTTCTGTACCTCTTGTATCCGTAGCACCTACAACCACATAAGAACCGTTGTTGGAGTTGATGTAGCTGATAGCACTGTTCAGGATTGGCGTATTATTAGGTAAAATTCTGTCAGAGTTAAGATCGAATTCGATACCGCTCATTGCTGTTTCGTCTGCAGACACGACACCATTACCAGTATTGTTGACTGGGCATCCATTGTTTTCTACAGGTCCTGGAACCGTTACACATTTGTCATAAAGGTCAATTACACCATCAAGATCTACATCCAATGCAACACCAGAACCATCTACTCTAGCACCAGCCGGAGTGTCTAGCTGTCTGTCCCAGTCATCGCAAACACCATCATTATCAGCATCTCCTGCTTTACACAATTGGATATTATCGATTTTAGTTTCCAGTTCATCTATTTTAGAATACACTTCCTGTAATGGATCGTGCCACATCAGACTGTTGCTGTGTTTTCCAAGATGAACAGTCAGACCCAAAGTCCCGTTGAAAAAGTTATCAGAAGTTTTAGCACTGATTCTATTAACTGCACTATATTGGTCGCTTCCACCACCGTCGAAGGCATCATCACCAGTTACTACATACATCAATCTTCCTTCTATGTCTACTCGATTACTGATTTTATATTTCAAGCCAGCTCCTGCTTGTCCAAATAAAGAGTTGAATTTGAATGGTTTATTTTCTGTCATCAATCTTTGACCAAATTCATCTTTCTGGTAAGCTCTGTATGCCAAAACTCCTACACCAGCATATCCGTGGATCGCCCATCTGTAGTCTGCTTTGCTGTCTACCCTTCTTAATAGGTTAGAAAGATTGATATCTCCCAAAAGCGAGATTGCATCATATTGTGTTCTTCCGGCAACTTGCAAATTAGCTGCAGCATTAGCAGGCGCAGCATCTTTTGTATTGAAGTATCCTTGTCTTGTTTCCCCACGGTCGTATTGCAACTTCAATCCGAATGTGTGAGAAAGTGCTTTATCAATACTGAAATAAGCAGAGTAACCTACCAATGTATTACCACTTTGGATCGATTTAAGATCTGCATTCTGCATCAACGGAACACCACCACCAAAGGAAATAGACCAACTGTTAAACCTCGGACCTTCTGATTTTAAAGAAGTAGTTTCAACAGGATTAGTACTACTTGTTGTCTGCATCATTTCTTGCGAAAACATCACAGCCGGACACGCCAAGGCCAATGACAAAATTGTTAATTTTGATTTCATAATAATAAATTTAAATTGTTTTACTTATTAATTATATAATTAGAAAAATTATATAAACCTAACGTGAATACCGTCGTATCGGATAGGTGTGTTCCACTATCCAATTACCATACCAATAAAAATATTTATTTATTATTTTGAATTATTCAAAAGTAGAAACCTTGTAATATTTTAACATTTTCTACTCGGATTCCTCGATAAACTATAAGAATTTGGTGCAACCATTTTATTAAGTTTAATTTTTGTTAAATAATTAAAAATATTTCCCAACTGTAGATTTACATGGATCTTATACATAAAAACCTCCTCCAATTAAAAAAATACAATTCATTAGCATTAAAAAACAATTTTAGGAGTCTCTAAAAAAATAATCTGATTAAGATTTAACTTTTATGTATAAAAACTTTCAAAGTAAAAACTATACTATTATGAAAAGACATCTTTTACTATTTCTATTAACCGTCTCTATTTCTATTGTATCACAAACCATTAGAACTTATAACATCAATGGTCTTACCCGAAAAGCCATCTTTTATGAACCAATTCTAAAATCTGATAAAATACCTGTTGTATTTGTTTTCCATGGCCACGGTGGCAATGCTAATTTTGTGAGCAAAAGAATAGACATTCAGAATTACTACAAAGAGGCCCTAGTTATTTTTATGGAGGGATTTCCCGGAAGAACTGTTCCCGGCCTAGATCCGAATGGTAAAATGAATGGCTGGCAAATTTTCGCAGACGATCTCGAAGGAAGAGATATCCAGTTCTTTGACAAAGTTTTATCAGACATCCACCAAAAGAATTATAATATTGATGATAAAAAAATTTACTTGATTGGTCATTCCAACGGCGCGAGATTCGTGAATGTTCTTTGGAAAACGAGAGGTGACAAAATCGCAGCTATCTGTTCAGCTTCAGCACAAGGCGGCAATATGATTTCAGGAGCAGTTCCAATTTCAGTTTGGATGTACATTGGCAAAAATGACCGTATGGTTTTCCCAAAAAGTCAGGAAGAGTCCATACCAATCGTCAAATCCAATCTTGGAATCACTGACAAAGGAAAAACAGACGGCAATAAAACTATTTTCTCAGGAAAAAACAACACAGAACTCGTTCTCCAGCAAAGCAATTCCGGTCACGAATTCCCAAAATCCTCACTCCCAGAAATAATAAGCTTCTTCAAAAGACATACAAAATAAAAAACCTCTCCGGATTGGAGAGGTTCTCATTTTTTATATAATCAATGAATCACAAAACAATTCATAATTAATCATTGATTTTTACATATATGCTTCAATCGGCTCGCAAGTACAAACCAGATTTCTGTCACCATACGCTTCATCTACTCTTGCAACCGTCGCAAAGAATTTGTGTGTTCTCACCCATTCCAATGGATAAGCAGCTTTCTCTCTACCGTAAGGTTTGTCCCAATTGTCAGAGATGACCAATTGCTCAGTATGAGGTGCGTTTTTCAAAACGTTGTTTGTAGCATCCGCTTCACCATTAGCAATTTCCTCAATCTCTTTTTTGATATTGATTAATGCTTCAGCAAATCTGTCAATTTCTTCCTTGTTTTCAGACTCGGTTGGTTCTATCATCAATGTCCCGGCTACAGGGAAACTCACTGTTGGCGCGTGGAAACCATAATCCATCAAACGTTTTGCAACATCTGCCACCTCAATTCCTAAAGATTTGAACTGACGGAAATCTACGATACATTCGTGCGCCACTCTGCCTTTATCATTAGCATAAAGGATTGGGAAATGCTCTGCCAAGATTTCCTTCAGATAATTAGCATTTAAGATAGCGTGTTCAGTAGCTTTCTTCAACCCTGAAGTTCCCAACATTTTGATGTAAGCATAAGAGATATTAAGAATCAATCCAGAACCATAAGGTGCCGCAGAAATACCTTCAATTGCTTCTTTTCCACCCGTTGCGATATTAGCATTGGTTGGTAAGAAAGGAACTAAATGTTCAGCCACACAGATTGGACCAACACCAGGACCACCACCACCGTGAGGAATGGCGAAAGTCTTATGAAGATTCAGGTGGCAAACGTCTGCTCCGATATTTCCAGGGCTTGTAAATCCAACCTGAGCGTTCATATTTGCACCATCCATATAGATTTGTCCACCGTGTTTGTGCGTTAGTTTAGTAATTTCTTTAATATTAGCATCGAAGAAACCGTAAGTCGATGGATAAGTAATCATCACACAAGACAAATTCTCAGAATGTTGTTCTGTCTTAGCTTTGAAATCTTCAAAATTAATTTCTCCATTCTCAAGATTCTTCACAACCACGATTTTCATTCCTGCCATTGCAGCAGAGGCCGGATTAGTTCCGTGCGCAGATTGAGGAATTAATACAATATTTCTGTGTCCTTCGCCTCTGTTTTTATGGTATTCTCTGATGACCATTAGACCTGCATATTCACCTTGAGCACCAGAGTTTGGTTGAAGAGAAGTTCCTGCAAAACCTGTGATTTCTGCCAAATCTTTCTCCAACTCTTTAATCATCGCTTGATAACCGCCTGCTTGCTCTGTTGGTACAAATGGATGCACACCACCCCATTCTCCCCAAGACAAAGGAATCATTTGAGTTGCAGCATTCAGTTTCATTGTACAAGAACCTAGAGAAATCATTGAGTGCGTCAGTGACAAATCTTTTCTCTCCAGACGTTTGATGTAACGCATCAATTCTGTCTCAGTATGATATTTGTTGAAAACTTCTTCATCCAGAATACTATCAGTTCTCAATAATTCTTCTGGAATCGAATATTCTTCTTTAAGGCTAACTTTATAACCTTGTTTTCCTTTGAACTGAGCAAAAGCTTCAATCAAATGATTTAATTTATCAACCGTCGTAGTTTCGTTAATAGAAATACTAACAATGCCCTGAGAGAAATAATTGAGATTAATTTTCTGGTCTCTCATTTTCATTCTCAAAGACGCTTTCTCCTCCTCGTGCAGTCTGAATTTAACCGTATCAAAAACCGGTTCCGATACGATATCATAACCTAAAATCTGTAATGCATCTCCAAGTGCATTAGTCTTATAATGGATTTGGTCAGCAATGAAATTTAAACCTTTAGGTCCGTGATAAACAGCATACATTCCAGCCATTACTGCCAAAAGAACCTGAGCTGTACAAATGTTTGAAGTTGCTCTTTCTCTTTTGATGTGCTGTTCTCTGGTTTGCAAAGCCATTCTCAATGCTCGTTTACCGTACATATCCTGAGAAACTCCGATGATTCTTCCAGGGATGTCTCTCTTGTAATCTTCTTTACAAGTGAAAAACGCTGCGTGAGGACCACCATACCCCATAGGAATCCCAAATCTCTGCGTGGTACCAACAGCACAATCAGCGCCCATATCGGCAGGAGATTTTAGTTTCACCAAAGCCATCGGGTCACAAGCTACAACCACTTGCAAATCGAATTCTTTGTAAGAAGTAATATTGTCTGTATAATCTAGAACGATTCCGTTTTTGCCTGGATATTGCAACAAAACGCCAAAATAAGAATCATTGAATTGATGATTGATATGATTACCAACAATTACATCGATGCCAAGTCCTTCTGCTTTGGTTTTAAGGACAGAAACAGTTTGTGGAAGAACTAAATCTGAGATGAAAAACTTTGTAGAATTATTTTTCTTTTGGTCTTTAGTTCTGTTGTTGAAGAACATATGCATCGCTTCTGCAGCAGCCGTAGATTCGTCTAGAAGAGAAGCGTTGGCCAATGGGAAACCTGTCAAATCAGAAACTACAGTCTGGAAATTGAGTAATGCTTCCAATCTTCCTTGTGCGATTTCCGCTTGGTAAGGCGTATAAGCTGTGTACCAGCTTGGATTTTCAAGAATATTTCTTTGGATTGGCGAAGGCAGAATGGTATCGTTGTAACCAAATCCGATATAAGTATCGAAACCTGCATTTTTGGAAGCTAAATCTTTGGAATGTAAAAGCATCTCATACTCCGAAAGAGGCTCCGAGATATCCAGATCTTTTTCTAACCTGATAGAATCAGGAATGGTTTGTGAGATTAATTCTTCTATGCTTCCAGCCCCTACTTTCTTCAGCATTTCCGCTTTATCAGACTCATTAAGACTGATGTGACGATTTACGAATTGTTGTGTATTCATTTATAAAACTTCAAATTAGATTCTTATTAATAAGGTTTGTAAATTTAATCAATTTTTAAAAATAATTATTAAGTGTAGAATTTGATAAAATCGATCGACACCATTTTATTTGATACAAAAAATTTATTTTTAAAGGCTATTTATTATATATCGTATCAATTTTATCCGAATATTTTTGGAGAACGATATTTCGTTTAATTTTTAAGGTCGGTGTAATTTCTCCGTTTTGGATTTCAAAATCTGCAGGCATCAGGATAAATTTCTTTATTTTCTCAAAACTTGAAACATTGCTTTGAATATCGTCTATGAGTTCCTGATAAAACTTCTGAACTTTTTCATTCTCCACTACTTCTTTCCAGTTGGTAAAAGTAACACCAAGCATTTTTATTTTTTCTTCTAATGTTTCAAAATTCGGAACAATCAAAGCAGAAACAAATGGCTTATCTTCCGCAATCAACATAATTTGGTTGATGTAGCTGTTGTTGGAAAACATATTCTCAATCGGTTGAGGCGCGATGTATTTTCCGTTCGAAGTTTTCATCAAATCTTTGATTCGATCTGTGATAGTCAGGTTTCCTTCGTTATCAAAAATACCGGCATCACCTGTTTTCATCCAGCCATCTTCGGTAAAAACTTTGGCGGTTTCTTCAGGATTTTTGTAATAACCTTTCATTATTCCGCTTCCTTTTACAAGAATCTCATTGTTCTCTCCGATTTTGATTTGAGAATCTCCCAACAACTTTCCTGCACTTCCGTATTTATATTTGGTGAATGGAAAAGCCGTCACAGTCGCCGTAGTTTCGGTCATTCCGTAACCAACAGTGATGTGAATTCCCATTGCATCAAAGAATTTCGTCACTTCTTCAGAAATCGATGCGCCACCACAAGGCATAAACCACAATCTTCCACCTAATTTGGTTTTGATTTTATTGAAAACCAAAGTGTCGGCGATTTTATATTTTTGATTTAATAAGAAAGGAATATTTTGTTGATTCCGTTTTAATTCCGAAACCTGACTTCCATTGTCGATTGCCCAAGCGAAGATTTTTTTCTTGATTGGAGAAGCAGTCGCCAGCATTTCGTTGATTCCTGCATAGATTTTTTGATAGAATCTCGGGACAGAACACATCGTGGTTGGACGAACTTCTGCCAAAGCACTGGCAATTAATTTTGGATTCTCCAAGAAACTGACTTTGGCGCCTTGAGAAAAACAGAACAATGTCCAGCTTCTTTCGAAAACGTGGCTGAGCGGCAGAAATGCCAAAGAATGTTCACCTTCAAAATTCTTGAAATCAAAAAATTTCACGTGTTTATCAAATGTGTCCTGAAAATTGCCGTGCGTAATCATTACACCTTTCGGAATTCCGGAAGTCCCGGACGTGTAAATGATTGTTGCAACATCGTCATTCATTCTTTCGACAATGTCAAATTTATCCGAAGCATTCTCAATAAAATCCTGAAGCGTAATGGATTTATCTTTTAATTTAAAACTACTTTTTGCTGAAATAATTAGTTCAACATTTTGCGATTTGCTTAATAATTCGTGGCAAATATCGTATTGTTCTTCGTTTCCTGCTAAGATGATTTTTGGTTCAGCGTGGTGGAAAATATACTCCACCTGCTCCGTTCCGTTGGTAGAATAAATTGGAACGGTAATCGCGCCAAGACACAACGTAGCCAAATCCATCATCATCCATTCCGGCGAGTTGTCCGCAAAAATCGCTACTCTATCATCCTTTTGGACTCCAGCTTTTACAAGCGCGTTGGCTGTTTTTAAAACTGTTTTTTGGAATCTCGCCCAAGTCAGTTCCTTCCATTCATTATTTTTTTTGAATCCTACAGAAGCCTTCTGTGGAAATCTTTTGACATTCTTATTCAGAAATTCCGCAATGTTCATTAATTAGATTTTGAAATGCTTTCAGCATAATTTTTTAAGTGGAAATCTACACTTTTTTCAATTGGAATAAACTCGTAATTCAAAGTTTCACGAATTTTTTTATTGGTAATTTTCGAATCTGATTTAACAGTTTCTACATTGGTTTTGTTTGCCAATTTGAGAATCGGAATCAACCAACCAAGCAAAGTTGAAAATACTGGTAAGATATCAAGAACCGAATCCGAGATGATTTTCACAGGTTTCTTGCCAAAAACTTTTCGGACTTTATCAGAAATCGTTTTATATTTAATATTTTCGGAAGTCACAATGAATCTTTGTCCGAAAATTGATTTTTCCATCAATTCAATAGCAACATTCGCCACATCCCGGACATCGACATAAGCTGTAGAACCTGGAAACGTAAAACCGTTCGACAATTCTTTGAACAATTTTCCACTGCTGTGATTCCAGTTTCCGGAACCGATGATTAAGCCTGGGTTGATGATGACCGTATTCAAACCTTCGTATTGGGCGCGCCAAACTTCCATTTCTGAAACATATTTGGAAATCGCATAATCCGAATGGTGAAGCTTCTCATTAAAATCGGAATTTTCATCCATTTCCCCTTTTTCATTATATCCATCCAAAACAGCAATAGAACTCACGAAAAGAAACTTTTTAACTTGATTAGAATCTAAGGCGAAGAGTAATTTCTGAGTAACTTCAGAATTATTTCTGTATAATTCCTTCTCATCTTTGGGATTGAAACTTACTTTGGCAGAACAGTGGTAAACTTCTTCAACATCTTTCAAAACATTCTCCAAAGATTCTGAATCTTCGAAATCAACATTAACCCACTCAATTTGATTGAAATAAAAATCAGGCTGGTCGGTATAAAATCGGTAAGATTCTAAAACATCTTTCAGGTTGCTGGATTTTCTTTTGGTGGCACGGACTTGTTTGCCTTTTTTCAAAAGCTCGAGAACGATAACTCTTCCCAAAATCCCCGTTGCGCCAGTTACTAAAATCATTCTATGTCAGGTGTTTGATGTCCGATATCGGATGTTTTTTTGAAAAGATTAATAATGAGAATGGAATTAACAATGGTATAAGCAACAATAACTCCGATAAAATACCACAAACTTTTGCCTTCCAAAATCAAAAAGTAATTTCCCGTTCCGGAAAGTGAATCCCGAAGTACAAAAAACAAAAGTCCTAAAAGAAAAAGATTGATTAAACCTGAAAAAATTAAAATAATCTTGTAAATAGTTTCCTGATATTTCCTCATTAAGAGATTTTTACAAAGATAATTCAATTCGGGAAAAAATCGTTTATACTTTTCTTGAAATCTATCAGTAAATTAATGGGTATTTTCTTTGATAAAATTGAAGGTTTTCTCGAACATCAATTCGTGATCAGATTCTTTGTTAAGCCCGTGATTCCCTTTTTTGATGGAAATCATTTCATTTTTAACTTGGTTTTTATCCAAAGCTTCTTTCAAGATCTCTGCCTGGGAATAAGGAACTATTTTATCCTTCGTGCCGTGAATAATCAATGTTGGAACAGAAGAATTGCTGATGTAAGTGATTGGAGAATATACCTTCAGACGATTGACAGCCTCGTCTTTTTGTTCTTTTACATTATAACCTGTGAACCCAAAAACCAGTTTGTTTCTGATGTCATAAATCTTTGGAAAAATCAGTTTAAAAATAAAAATCATAAAACCAGGCGCTTCTGTACGGAACAATTTGTTCATATCCGCTGGTCCAAAATAATCGATAAAATAATTGATTTTCGATGAATAATTAGGGAGACTGCTATATTCAGAAAATAGAGAATCATTGGAGTAAGCTGCAATCATCCCAATCTGTCCACCTGCCGAAGCTCCCAAAATGCCAATATTCTCCGTATCGAAATTATATTTCTCAGAATTTGCTCTAATCCAGCGAATGGCCTCTTTTGTATCTTCAATTGGTGTCGGAAAATGAGTTTTTTCATTGAGCAAAGTATAATTGATGCTTACCACAGCATAACCTTCTTTTATAAACTTTAAGAAAAAACCACTTAGGTAATAATCATCGCGAAGCGCTTTATCGCCTTCTGCCCAACCTCCGCCGTGGACAAAAACTAAAACCGGAGATTTTTTAGCTGTTTTTTGAGGAAGATAGATATCAAGCTTCTGCTGAGCCGTGTCTTTTATTTTATAAGTAACATCTTTGAAATTTAAAGTTTCTGAAAGCTTTTCCTGAGCAGCGGAAATTGTCAAAATAAAGATCAGAATAAAAGAAATCGGCCATTTCATAGAGTCACAAATTAAAATATGGATTCGGTAATACAAGGCTTATACCATTACCAAATCCATATTGAATTATATTTTTATACCGACTAAAGAAGAAAATCTTTCACTGCCGCATTGAAATCGACAGGATTATTCGCCTGAACCCAATGTTCTGCATTTTTGATTTTAATAATTTTAGAATCTGGGAATTGTTGTTTAATCAGGAACTCATCTTGAGGCAAAATATAATTGGAATTTGCGCCGCCAATGAACAAAGTTGGACCTTTAAAAATACCAAACTTGATGGCATTCGATACAAATTCTGTGTATTTTTCAGCTAATGTTTTTAGATTAAATCTCCAAGCTAGCTTTTTATCATCTGTCCAATACAGATTCTTCATCAGAAACTGAATCACAAATTTTTCGTGAATATATTCGCCCAAAACGGCTTCTACATCTTGTCGGGATTCCACTTTGTCAAAATCCACACTTTGCAAAGCCTTGATAATCCCTTGATGATGTGGCGGATAGGCTTTTGGCGTAATATCTACAACAATCAGTTTTTCCAATCTTTCAGGGAAATTAATCGCAAACTGCATAACTGCTTTTCCTCCCAAAGAATGTCCCAAAACATTAGCTTTCTGAATGTTATGAGCATCCATATAATTAGCAATATCCTGAGTCAAATCATCGTGTGACATAGAATCTGAATGAAAACTTCTGCCGTGATTTCTCAAATCTAAGATGTGAGTCGGCATCAATTCTCCAAATTCTTTTCCAAAACTTCCCCAATTATCGAGCATTCCGAATAATCCGTGAAAAACCAAAAGTGGTGTTTCCGTTCTCTCTTCTCCGTATATTTTTGAATGTAAAATTTCCATTAATATTTATTAAATTTTATTCGAATTGAGCATTAAAAATCTGTTTTTCTCTTTCTATTTCATTTCTCAATTCTTCTTCTGTTGGCAAAAACAATTTGTATTTTGTAGCAAATAATTGCTCATTTCCTTTCAAGATAGAATATTTTGCAATATCGCTGTCGGTTTCTGTACAAAGCACTATTCCAATGGTTGGATTGTCGGATTCGGATTTTTCGAAATCGTCAAACATCCTCACATACATATCCATTTGACCGACATCCTGATGCGAAATTTTTGTGGTTTTCAAATCTAATAAAACAAAACATTTTAGTTTATAATTATAGAAAACCAAGTCGATATAAAACGTATTATTTTCAGTTCTGATGAGCTTTTGTCTTTCTACGAATGCAAAACCTTTTCCCAATTCCAAAATGAATTTTTGAAGATTTTCGATTAAAGCTTTTTCTAATTCTTTTTCTGTGTAAGAAAGATTATTAGGAAGATTCAAAAATTCTAAAACCGTTGGATTTTTAATAAATTCAAATTTATCCAATTGGAAATCTTTAGTCTTTTCTATCATTTCCCTTTCAACTTCATTTTTATTTTGACTCATTAAAAGCCTCTCAAAATAAAGTGTGGAAATATTCCTATCCAAAGTTCTAACGGTCCAATTATTTTCTGCAGCTTCTCTGAGGTAATAATTTCTGGCTTCTTTATTGTCCTGTCTCATAATCAACCTTATATGAGACCAAGTCAATTTGGCACACAGTGTGTGCCGAATCTCTTCTTCTGGAAATGTCAGATAAAATTGTCTAAAGTTACGCAAGTTACGTTCAGAAAAACCTTTTCCAAGATTTTCCGTGAGCTCTGTGGACAGAGATTTTATAATGAATTTTCCATACTCAGCACGTTCTTCTCCATTTTGTTCTTCTTCTACAATTCTTTTTCCAACAGACCAGTAAGCTTCCACCATCGCAGAATTAATGGCAGAATAAGATTTCTGTCTCGCCAGTTCTAAGATTTTCTGGATGTCGGTAATGAAACTCATTTTAGAAGTATAAAAATTTAATCATTAAATTATAAACTACCATTTCGCCAATCGCTTCAAATAAGCTTGAACTGTATTTTCCAAACCAAGATAAAGCGCTTCCGAAATCAATGCATGACCAATAGAAACTTCCAAAAGATTCGGAACATTATCTGCGAAATATTTTAAGTTGTCTAATGACAAATCGTGCCCGGCATTGATTCCCAAACCAAATTCACTTGCAACTACAGCCGTTTTAAAATATGATTCTATAGCAAATTCCTTATTATCAAAATAATGTTTGGCATAAGCTTCTGTATAAAGTTCGATTCTATCTGTTCCCGTTTCTGCAGCAAACTTTACAATTTCCGGATTTGGGTCAAGGAAAATAGACGTTCTGATTCCAGCATTTTTGAATTCCGAAATAACAGATTTCAAAAAATCTAAATTCTTTTCACAATCCCAGCCGGCGTTGGATGTTATTGCATCATCAGCATCAGGAACCAGCGTCACTTGTTCTGGTTTTACTTCCAAAACCATATCGATAAACGGACGATGTGGATTTCCCTCGATATTGAATTCCGTTGTTACCAAAGGTTTCAAATCGTAAACATCTTTTCTTGTGATATGCCTTTCGTCTGGTCTTGGATGGATTGTAATTCCCTGCGCTCCGAATCTTTCCAAATCCAAAGCAACTTGAGTTACACTTGGAACATCGCCACCTCTTGCATTTCTCAGCGTTGCGATTTTATTGATATTGACACTAAGTTTGGTCATAATTTATAAATGATAATTGATTTTTATATTTTGTTTACCTGCATTATCTCGAGGTCAAATTCTTTGGAAGCCACCAAAAGATGGTCAAAAATATCGGCCTGAATCTGCTCAAAATTGACCCAGTTAGAATCATTGGCAAAACAATAGATCTCCAAAGGCATTCCTTGCGGTGTAATCTCCATTTGTCTCACCATTATCGTTCCTTCCTGGTCGATATTAGGATTATTTTTAAGATAATTCAAAGCGTAAATTCTGAAAGTTCCAATGTTGGTCAATTGCTGACCATTGATAATCTCATCAGCGTTTTTCAGTGTACTTTTCTGAGCATCAATTTCTTTTTTCTTTTCCACGAGATAATCGTGAATCAGATTAATCTTCAACAATTCACTAAAAGCTTCATCATTCAGAAATTTGAAAGATTTGATATTAAATACAATAGATTTTTTTATTCGTCTCGTATTCGTTTCAGACATCACCTGCATATTTTTGATTTCTGTTGTCAGCAAATCATAAGTCGGAATAGTTGAAAGTGTTTTATCAAAGTTTCTGATCTTCGTTGTCAACAAATCGATATCTTCTATATTACCTTCGATAGAATATTTTGGAATGGCCACCCAGTCGCCTACTTTCAAATTCTTGGAAGTAGCAACATGGATTCCCGTTACGAAACCTAAAATTGTATCTCTGAAAACCAAAACAATAACGGCAGTTATTGCTCCTAAACTTCCCAAAACAGTAGTTCCACTTATACCGAACAAAACACAAATAGCTATAACTCCAAAAATAAATCCACCAAAAATCCTAACGGTTTGAGAAATAGAATTGATAGCGATGATTTTATAATAATCCTGCTGAATCAGGTAATAATTCTGTAAAACTTTGATAAAACGGAAAGCCATATTAGCAATCACCAAAACAATCAAAATCCCAATAAGCCTTTCCAGAAAAACAAAGCTTTTGGGATGCCTGTAAAAGATAGAAAACAAGGCATAATTCCCAAATCCTAAAGCCAAAATATTAGCCACAGAGTTGGTGACTTTTGCTTTATAAATGGATTTCATTACAGGATATTTCTCCTTATCAAAAAAGAATTTGAATATAAGATTGATTCCGTTTTTCAGAAGAAAAGCAACAATAAAAATTAAGAATATCAGAAGCGCAAATTTTAGTGTAATTTGACTTGCTAAGACAAATTCATCAGGAAAAAAATCTTTACAGAAAAAATGAATTTCATCACTGATTCGTTGAAGAAAATCTTTGTAATCTATGAGTTCGTTTTTCATTGAGAGGAATTATTTCACAAATTTAAGGATAAAATAAATCTTTTGGCATTACTTTGAATGTTGTATTTTTAAATAAATTTAAAAACTATGGATTCTGTTTTTATCGACATTATCGCTTTGGTTCTGCTTTTTGTAGGAATGCTGGGAACTTTCCTTCCCGTTTTGCCCGGATTATTATTGAGTATCTGTGGCTTACTGATATTCAAATTTGGGACAGAAAATAATATGCCAATGATTTATGTCTGGATTTTCGCGTTCCTAACTCTTGTTTCCACAGTTCTGAATTACGTTATTCCCGCAAAAACCAACAAAAAATATGGAGGAACTCGCTACGGAAGTATTGGTTCTTTTATTGGAACGCTTCTCGGTTTGTTTTTCATTCCGATTCCCTTAGGATTTTTAATCGGAATGTTATTAGGTGTTTTTCTTGGAGAATTGTTACACGATGTTAACGATAGAAAAAAAGCCTTCAACTCTATGAAAGGCGCTTTTATTGGCTTTGTATATGGCACCGGTTTTAGTTTAATGGTTGGGCTGGCAATGTTTTTGGTTGTTGGCTATTATATTTTCTTTTAAAACTTTTGAATGATGAAATTTAAAGCACTTTTATTTGCACCTATCCTTTTGTTGATGAGCAATTGCAAAACACAATCTCAAACTTCAACATCAGATAATATTATTAAACTTGGAGTCAACAAAAAGGTTACGATTCCAAATTCAAAGACGAGTATAGAATTTAAAGAAATTATCGAAGACAGCCGTTGCCCTGCCAATGTAACTTGTGTTTGGGAAGGTATTGCGATTGTCAATCTAAATGCATTTTCAGGAAAAGATACTAAAGACATCAAAGTCGCAACAAGAGATTTCTTACCAAAAGAAGTTACCAAATCTTTTAATTATGCGGGCTATAGATTTACGGTGCAGGAAGTAAAACCTTATCCTGGAGGAAAAGAAGAAGCGCCTAGTGTGACTCTTAAATATGAGAAAGAATAGTAAATCTCTGAGATAAATAAACTCTAAAATTCTCTAACTTTCTAACTCTAAACCCAATTTATCCCCAAACAATTGGATTTTTCCCTTTTTCTAAAAGATACTTATTGATTTTAGAAAACGGCTTGCTTCCGAAAAAACCTCTGTAAACAGAGAATGGTGAAGGATGTGCCGATTGAATAATAAAATGTTTAGTCTCGTCTATCAGCGAGGCTTTTTTTTGTGCAAATGCGCCCCAAAGTACAAACACGACATTTTGTTTTCTATCAGAAATTTGTTTAATGATATAATCTGTAAACGTTTCCCAACCAAGGTCTCTATGCGAATTGGGCTCGTGCGCTTTTACGGTTAGAGTTGCATTAAGAAGAAGAACACCCTGTTTTGCCCAATCTTGTAAATCTTTATTTTTTCTATTGATTCCCATATCTTCTTTCAGTTCAATAAAGATATTTTTGAGAGAAGGCGGCGCCGTGACATGCTCAGAAACAGAAAAGCAAAGTCCGTTAGCTTGTCCGTCATTATGATAAGGGTCTTGCCCGATAATCACAACTTCCACATCATCAAATTCCGTCAGTTCCAAAGCACGGAAAATCTCATTTTTAGGAGGAAAACATTTAGTAGAATTATATTGAATTTTTACTTTCTCCCAAAGTTGATTAAAATAATCACTTTCCTTTATCGGCTTCAAAACTTCTTTCCAAGTCATTTTTCTGATTTTTTACAAAATTAAATTTAAAAAACTATTAACACAAAGCGCAAAAACATTTTTAGTCAACATTATTAAAAATCGCAAATTGGAATTGCAAAGATTTGCAACTTATCATAACGAAATAATATTAAAAATTAGCGGCTTGGCGGTAAAAACAACAAAGCAAATTTGCTGACATTTCCTCCAAAATAAAGTTAATTATTCATAAAAGACCTTTGGCTTAATTTTTATTGTAATAAATTCGGGCGAAATTTTAAATTTTATCTAAAAATATAGTCCTCAATAGAATGAAAATCTGGAATAGTTTTATTTTCTCAACAATATTTATGGCTAATTTATCTGCACAGAATACGATTATCGTAGGAACTTACACCAACAGTGAGAAGTGCAGCAGTGGCGGAATTCACATTTTCGATTTTGATGAAAACACCTATAAATATAACCTCAAATATCATACAGAAAATATCATTAATCCAAGTTTTGTAAGCCTTAGTCCAGACAAAAAATTTCTATTTTCTGTCAACGAGAATGGCTACAAAAGTACAATCACTTCTTTTTCTATCGACGAACCTAATGGAACTCTAATCAAAAAAGATGAACGTAAAACGCAAGGTGAAGACCCGTGTTTCTTGATTTCCGATGACCAAAATATTATCGTAGCCAATTATTCCGGTGGAAGCATCAATGTTTTCAAACGTTATGCTGATGGAAAATTATCCGATGTTTTCCAGAATATCAAATTTGAAGGTGTTGGTGTGAATCCGAAAAGACAGGAAAAATCACACATTCATCAGGTTCAGTTTTCTCAGGATGGAAAATATGTTTTGGCAACTGATTTAGGTTTGGATAAAATTTATGTTTTCAAATACAACAAAACTGGCGAAAAAGTTCTGGAAAAAGTTGGTGAATTTGATGCAAAGAAAGGTTCCGGACCAAGACATATTGCGTTTGATAAAAGTGGAAAATTAATTTATCTTGTTCAGGAATTGAGTGGTGATTTATCTGTTCTAAGTTTTAATGAAGGTAAGATTGAATTAATTCAAGAAGAAACTCTGTTATCCAGAAAAGTTAGGTTCAATTTCAGAGCGGCGGATATTCATTTATCGGACAATGAAAAATTTTTATACGTTACCAATCGTGATGATGCCGACGATATTACGACTTTCAAAATCTTGGAAGATGGAAAAGTCAAAAGAATTCAGCAAATCAAAACAACAGGTAGAAATCCTAGAAACTTCGCCATCAGTCCTAATAATAAATTGGTTTTGATAGCCAACCAAGACACCAATAGAATCAATATTTTCAGTAGAGATTTGAAAACCGGCGAATTGACTCCAACTAATAAGTCGATTCCCGTTTGTGCTCCTGTGAACGTCATTTTCTATGAAAAAGGTAAATAATTTTACAGCTAAACAATATTTTAAACAAAACACAGTTCTAATAGATTAATGCTTGATGAAATCGATGCTTGATAAAAAATTTATCCTTACCTTTTTTCTGATTTTAATAAATGGTTTACTTTTCTCACAAAATGAAAAAGAAAACCAAATCGAAGACGTCGTTATCAAAGGCGTTAAAAAATATAAGAACAAAAAAGAAAATCCGGCTTACGCTATTATGCAGCAAGTCTGGAAAAAGAAAAAATCCAACGGACTTCTGCTCCACAAAGATTATCAATACAAAACTTACGAGAAAATCGATTTTCGTCTTGATAATATCGACAGTGCTTTTACCAAGAAAAAAGCGTTTCGCGGAATGGATTCTATCATTTTCAAATACAATGATTCTTCTGAGATTGCGGGAAAAGCGGTTCTTCCTATCTTCATAACAGAAAGCATCTTCAATGTTTATGGTAAAAATGGTCCAAAGAAAGAACGTAAAGATTTGGTTGCGACAAGACTTTCGGGACTGAAGAATAATCAAATTGTTTCCAAAACGATACAGAATATGTATCAGGACATCAATATTTATGACAACACGATTAATTATCTGAATATTGGTTTTGTAAGTCCAGTTTCTACCGATGGTTTTGGTATTTTCGATTATAATATTACGGATACGATTGAGGTTAATACTGTTCGTTCTTACGAGATTCGGTTCACGCCAAAAAATCCTGATGCATTGGCTCTGAAAGGGCGTCTTTACATTTCTATGGACAAGTACAATGTAATGAAAGTAGAGATGGAAACGAATAAAAAAATCAATATCAATTTCGTCAAAAACATTGCTACAGATTTGGAATTCGATAATCCAGACGATTCTACTTTTATCCCAATCAGAAACGAAACGACCTTGCAATTGGTTCTCAATGATAAGGAAAAAGCAAAATATGTACTTGCAAAAAGGGTTGCCAACTATTCCGATTATCAGTTTGATAAAGGATTAACGGATGATTTCCTCAACAAAATTGTTGTTCCCGAAGACGAAATGGTTGCTAAGGACGAAGAGTATTGGCAAGTTAACAGAACTGAACCGCTAACAACCAGTCAACAGAATATCTACAAAATGTACGACGAATTAGAACATAATCCGAAGTACAAAAAGGTTGTTAAAATCATAGAAATTGGAAACTCCGGCTACATCCCTCTCGGGAAAAGTGGTATTGATTTCGGGAATATTTTTCAGGGATTTGGTTATAATGATATAGAAGGAACCAGGCTAAGAGGTGGTTTCAGGACCTATCGTGGAAAGAACGATATGTGGCGAATCCAGGCGTACACTGCTTACGGTTTCCGAGACCAAAAATGGAAATTTGGTGGTGAAGCAAAATATATGTTCAATAAAACCGATCGTTTTCAGATTGGTGCCGGTTTTAGAAAAGACGTTTTACAGTTAGGCGTTCAATTGACGACAGACGAAGGAATTATGACAAGGTCTTTTGCTTCTTCTTCTGTCCTTAACAGTGGAGAAACGACTTCTATGAGTTCTGTGAAACAAAGTAATATCTATACGAGTATCGAACCTTGGAAAAACATCCAATTGCGTCTGGATGCGACCCAACAAAGCATCGAATCTGCAGATTCTAACTTGTTCAATATTAATTATTACAGAGGCGGCGTCTTGCGATCAGATTTGAATGACACGAGATTCACAGCAACAATTATTGCAAGACCTGGAATAAAATTTTCCACTTATGGCGTTGATCGTTACGAAATGACAGCTTTAGCCACTAATCCAACTTTGATTTTAAAATACACAAAAGGAGTTGGTGGTGTCTTTAATTCTGATTTTAATTATAACAAATTACAATTCTATTATTATCAACCTGTGATTTTAGGAAATTGGGGAAGATTATTTGCGAATGTTGAAGCCGGTAAAAACTTTGATGCACTTCCACTCGCTTTGCAAAATGTGATGCCTGCCAATCAATCTTATGGTTTGGTAAGAGGTGTTTTTTCTTTGATGAATTATTATGAATTTGTAGCAGATTCTTATGCTGTTTTGTTTTTGGAGCATCACTTCAATGGGAAAATTTTATCACAAATTCCTTTGATTAAAAAGCTTAAATTAAGAGAAGTTGCATTTTTCCGTTCTGGCGTTGGAAGTCTGAAGCAAGAATCCATAACGATGAATGCCGGAAATATGAACCTAAGTGCTCCTGAAAAACCTTATTACGAATATGGTTTTGGAATCGAGAATATTGGTTGGGGCAATTTCAGAATATTGAGAGTCGATTTTAACTGGAGAGGAAATTACTTAAATCATAAAACAACCGCAAATACCGATGTAAGAAAATTTGGTGTTCAGTTTGGTTTCCAGATGAATTTTTAGGAAATTTGTGACAATACAGGTTTAATTCTGTAAATGTCTAATTCCAGATTAATTCGTCACCAAATGAAATTCCAAAAAATCTTTCTATTATTAAGTTTCTTAATTTTTACAAGTTTATACTCACAAAGACAATTTGTATTTTTTGGTTCTTACAATTGGGACAAAGGTTCGGAAGCGGTTTATGTTTATGAATTGGATACAGAAACCGGAAAACTGACGAAAGTTGCTTCATCTTCTGACGTTATCAATCCAGGTTATATTACAGTTTCGTCTGATGGGAAATACGTTTACGCATCTTCTGATGCCAAGACTCCAAATTATGGAACAGTAAGTTCTTTTGCGTTTGATCCCGATAAGAAAACATTAACTTTTCTCAATCAACAAAAAACGGGTGGCGAAAATCCTGTTTATGTGAATGTTGATAAAAGCGGAAAATGGCTTATTAATGCAACATACAATCAAGCCACTATTTCTGTTTTTCCTCTTCTTGAAAATGGCAAAATAGATTCGATAGCGCAGCATTTCAAATTCACGGAAGGAAGTGGTGTTGATGCGAAAAGGCAGGAGAAAGCACACACGCATTCTGTAGTTTTTTCGCCCGATTTTAAAACTGTACTTTTTGCAGATTTGGGAGCGGATAAAATATTACAATATCCATTTGATGCAATCCAAAAACAACCTTTGATTGATAGCCAAAGTACATTCATCAATACAAAACCTGGAAGCGGACCAAGACATATCACTTTTAGCAAAGATGGAAAATTGGCTTATTCTATTGAAGAATTGGCTGGGATGATTTCGGTTTATGATTTTTCTGAAAACAAGCTTAAAGAAATCCAAAGAATTGCAACCCATCCCGACAAAATAAAAGACGGTTTTGAAAGTTCTGATGTTCATATTTCTCCAGACGGAAAATTCCTCTATGCGACCAACAGAGGAAAGGAAAATAATATAGCGATTTTCAAAGTTTTAAATGACGGAAAATTAGAATCTATCGGCTATCAAAAAACAAGAGGAAAACATCCCAGAACTTTTGCGATTGATGAAACTGGAAAATTCATTATTGTGACTAATGTTATTTCGCAAGATGTAACTGTTTTCAAAAGAAACTTAGAAACCGGAATATTGAAAAAAGTCGGAAAACCAATTAAAATCAAAAATGTGACTTGTGTGAAAACGAAGATGTATTGATTTTATCTGATCGCAAAGGCGCAACCTTTCTAGAAAATAATATCTCTAAAAAGTCGCAAAAGAAAACTTTGCGACTTTTTTGTTGTTAGAATATAAAACGTTCTTGCGACTTTGCGTTAAATATAATTCTATCTTTGCAAAATGGACGTTAGAGCAAAAAAACATCTTGGTCAACATTTTCTTACAGACCAGAATATCGCACGCAACATTGTAGATTCGTTGTCTTTTGAAGGCTACAAAAAAGTTTTGGAAGTCGGTCCGGGAATGGGCGTTCTTACAAAATTTCTTCTCGAAAAAGAGTCAGAAATCTATGTTGCAGAAATCGACCAGGAATCTATCGTCTATCTGAAAAACCATTATCCAAAGCTTGAAGAGCAACATTTTGTTGGTGACTTTCTGAAAATCAATATCCCGGAAGTTTTTGGGGAAGAATTGGCTGTGATTGGGAATTTTCCTTATAATATTTCGTCTCAGATTTTGTTTAAAATTATAGATAATTTCCAGTTTGTTCCAGAAATGAGCGGAATGTTCCAGAAAGAAGTGGCTGAAAGAACCGCCGCAAAACCGAGAACAAAAGATTACGGAATTCTATCAGTTTTGGTTCAGGCTTATTACGATGTGGAATATCTTTTTACGGTTCACGAACATGTCTTCAATCCACCTCCAAAAGTAAAATCCGGCGTTATCCGAATGACCCGAAATTTGAAAGAAGGATTAGCTGGAAATGAGGTTCTATTCAAACAAATCGTAAAAGCTGGTTTTGGACAAAGACGTAAAAAGATGAGCAACGCTTTGAAAGTTCTTGATATCCCTGAAAATATGAAATCTCACCCGTTCCTTGACATCAGAGCTGAAGAATTGTCTGTTGCAGATTTTATTGCTTTTGCGAATGAGTGGAAAGTGAGTTTGGGAGCTTGAGTGTTTGAATGTTTGAGTGTTTGAGTGTTTGAGTGTTTGAGTGTTTATCAAAAACTAAATTATAACATAGTATTGTCATTCCGTAGGAATCTCGACAGCGACGTTTAGATTCCTACGGAATGATAAATATTATGCTGATTATTTTAATACATAATGCTCTAATTATCGACAAGTGTTCTAAAAAAGACAAATCTAATAGCCCCGATTGTAGTGGAAATCCTTTTTCTTTTCTTTCACATAAGGAAAAGAAAAAGATTGTAACGGAAAGCGGGAAATAGCTCCTAAAAATTTGTTTTAAAATCCTTATTTTTGTTCTATGGAAAAAGTGGTATTGGTCAATCCTCAGGATGAAGTTTTGGGACAAATGGAAAAAATGCAGGCACACGAAAATGGACTTTTGCATCGTGCTTTTTCGGTTTTTCTATTCAACGAAAAAGGAGAAATGCTTTTGCAGAAACGGGCTGAAGAGAAATACCATTCACCCAACCAATGGACCAACGCTTGTTGTTCACACCCAAGATTGAACGAATCTTATCTGGATGCAGCCAAAAGACGTATCAAGGAGGAATTGGGAATTGATTGTGAGCTGATGGAGAAATTCCATTTTATATACAAAGCAGATGTAGGGGAAGGACTTTGGGAACACGAGTTGGATTATGTTTTTACAGGAAACTTTGATGGAGAATTTGATTTGAATCCTGAGGAAGTTTCAGAAATCCGATATGTTTCTATTCCTGATTTACAAACTGAAATTTCTGAAAATCCGGATAACTTTACAGAATGGTTTAAAATCATTTGGGCTGAATATCGAAATCAGCTGAATTAATTTAATCTCACAAATCAAACCGATTTTGCAGATTAAAAAGTTTTGATGAATCACTAGATCTTTGAGAAAATTATAATTTTTCTAAACCCGAAAATATCCTTAACTTTATTATCAAATCTCTATTTATGAAAGCTTTGGTAATTGGTGCAACCGGCGCTACAGGAATTGATCTTGTGAATCAACTTTGTCAGGATGCTGACTTCGAGCAAATTGATATTTTTGTGAGACGACGTTCTGATTTTCACAATGAAAAAATCAAAGCATACATTGTAGATTTTGACCATCCAGAAGAATGGAAACACCTTGTGAAAGGCGATGTTGCTTTTTCTTGTCTCGGAACAACTCTGAAATCTGCAGGAAGTAAAGAAAATCAAAAAGTAATTGATTATGATTATCAATTCAATTTTGCAAAAGCAGCAAAAGATAATGGTGTTGAAGATTATATTTTAGTTTCTGCTTATGGTGCCAATCCTGATTCCAAAATTTTCTATTCCAGAATAAAAGGTGAGTTGGAGGAAGCTGTGAAAAATCTGAAATTCGATAAGACAACGATTTTCAAACCAGGAATGCTGGAACGGAAAAACTCTGACAGAAGTGCTGAAATCACAGGTTTGAAAGCTATTAAATTCCTTAATAAATTAGGACTATTCAAAAGTCAACAGCCTTTACCAACTTATGTATTAGCGAAAGCGATGATTGTTGCTTCTAAAATTAAATCCAATAGTTTTTCGGAAATAAAACTTCATAATATTTTCAGTTTTGCCGAGAAGAAAACACAATAAAAAATCCAATCTGCTTTGATTGGATTTTTGTTTATTAATTATTTCTGTCTTTCAGGTATTTCTGCCATTCCCAAGTAGTTTTGAGTGCTTCTTCCAAACTGGTTTCAGATTTCCAGTTGAGCTCTTTCTCAGCTTTGTCGGCATTAGCATAAGCAATTGTAATGTCACCTTCTCTTCTTGGGCAAATCTGGTAAGGAACCGCTACATCATTCGCCAGTTCAAAAGCTTTTACCACTTCTAAAACCGAGGATCCTTTTCCTGTTCCCAAATTATAAATATCCAAAACTGTTTCTTCCTCAGAATGCATCAGTTTTTGTAAAGCTGCAACGTGAGCTTTCGCCAAATCTACAACATAAATATAGTCACGAATAGCTGTTCCGTCTTCTGTAGGATAATCATCACCCCAAATGCTCAATTTTTCTCTGATTCCAGCGGCAGTCTGCGTAACATAAGGAACCAAATTATTTGGAATTCCTGCAGGCAGCTCTCCTAGCAAAGCTGTTGGATGCGCACCAATTGGATTGAAATATCTTAATAGAGTAACCCTTTTGTTATAGGCTCGAGAAAAATCTTTCAGGATATCTTCGCCCATTTGTTTGGTTTTTCCGTAAGAAGATTCGGCTTCTTTGAGAGGTGTATTTTCATCAATCGGCATTTTATCGGCTTGACCGTAAACCGTACAGGATGAACTGAAAATAAAGTTGGAAATATTTCTTTCCTTAAATTCCTGAAGGACATTAATCAATGAAAACAAATTGTTCTCATAATATTTTAAAGGCTCGGTCATACTCTCTCCTACTGCTTTTGAAGCCGCAAAATTGATACAACCTTCGATATCGTGCGCTTCGAAAACTTGCTGTAATAATTCTTTTCTTCTAAGATCAAAAGGATAGAAAATTGGTCTTTTGCCTGTGATTTCCTCAATATTATCAAGTATGAATTTTTCAGAATTTGATAAATCATCTACAATGATGACATCAAAATTGTGATTAATAAGTTCAACAACCGTGTGAGAACCGATGTAACCTAAACCGCCTGTTACGAGTATGGACATTTAATTAATTATAAGTTATAAATTATTAGTTTTTTGCAAAAAATTCCAAAACAGAATCTGTAATATATTTCAACTGCTCTTCGTCCAATTCTGTATGCATTGGTAAAGAAATTACTTGGTCAAGTAATTTATCCGTATTGATGAAGTCTGCTGGGTTACTGTCTTGGAAATAAGCTTTCTGTTTTCTAAGCGCCACTGGATAATAAATCATCGCAGGAATTTCTTTCTCTGTTAAGAATTGTTGTAATTCGTTACGTTTTCCGTTGGTTATTCTCAAAGTGTATTGATGAAAAACATGTGTTGAATTTTCCGCTCTTTTAGGTGTTAGGATATTTTCGTTTTCAGCAAAAGCTTCGTCATAATAATCTGCAGCTCTTCTTCTAGCTTCATTATAAGAATCAAGGTTTGGTAGTTTCTTTCTCAAAATCGCTGCTTGAATGCTGTCTAATCTTGAGTTAACCCCAACTTCGTCGTGGTAATAACGCTCGTACATGCCGTGGTTTACAATTCCTCTCAGTCTGTGTGCTAATTCGTCATCATTAGTAAAAATAGCGCCTCCGTCTCCGTAGCAACCCAAATTTTTGGAAGGAAAAAATGATGTTGTTCCAATTGTTCCCATTGTTCCAGATTTTTTTTCGGTTCCGTCCGAGAAAATAAAATCAGCACCAATCGCCTGTGCATTATCTTCAACAACATAAAGATTGTGTTCTTTGGCAATTTTCAGGATTTCTTCCATATTCCCACATTGTCCGAAAAGATGAACAGGAATTATGGCTTTAGTTTTCGGTGTAATTGCTTTTTTGATTGCTTCTGTATCGATGGTAAAAGTATCATAATCTACATCTACCAAAACAGATTTAAGCTTCAATAAATGAATTACTTCTACTGTCGCAGCAAAGGTAAAATCTGCAGTGATTACTTCATCACCTTCTTGCAAATCCAAAGCCATCAATGCAATTTGAAGCGCATCTGTTCCATTAGCACAAGGAATCACGTGTTTTACATCCAAATAAGTTTCCAAATCTGATTGGAAGGATTTGACTTCCGGACCATTTATAAAAGCCGCAGAATCCATCACATTTAAAACTGCGTTGTCAACTTCACTTTTGATTTTATAATATTGGCTTTGTAAATCGACCATTTGGATTTTCTTCATAATCAAATATTTATTATTAAAAGCATCTGAAAATCATTATCAATATTAGTTTTAATAATTCTCGAAGGTGATTTCAAATGCAAAAACATTATTTTGTAAATTTACATTTATTTATCAGTTTAAAAAATCTAATTCCCCTAAACGTGAGAAAAATCTTTACAATTTTGTCAGTCAGCTTTTCGTTAGTTGCAACTGCTCAAACCGAATTGGTCTTTGTTTTCTTCAAAGATAAACCGAATAAAGCTTCTTTTTATTCCAACCCTTTATCAGAATTAACTCAGAAATCTCTTGACAGGAGAAACAATCTTGGAATAGCTTTAACAGATCAGGATGCTCCTATAGAAACAACTTATATTCAGAATATTAAAAATCTTGGATTTACGGTTACTGATTATTCTAAATGGCTGAACGGCGTTGCTGTGAATGCTACTTCTGCTCAGATACAGACTTTATCTCAGCAAAGTTATGTAGACCACGTGGAAAGTTTTGTTAAAAATCCGAATGGCGGAAAACGTAATGAAAAGATTGAAAAATTTAAAGAATTTGCTTCAACTAATGATAACAAAGATGCTTTAACAACATTTAATTATGGAAGCGGTTTGAGCCAGATTAATCAAATCAATGTTCGCGCTCTTCACGTTGCTGGTTTTACCGGAGCCGGAATGACGATTGCAGTAATTGACACTGGTTTTCCATCCGTAGATACAGGAAATGCATACAAGAGGCTTCGCGATAATGGACAAATTAAAGGTGGTTATAATTTTATCAATAAAAGCACAGACATTTATAACACTTCTTTAAATACGCACGGTTCCATTTGTATGGGTGCTATTGGTGGCTATTTGGATAATCAATTTGTAGGAACAGCTCCTGATGCAGATTTTTATCTATATGCTTCTGAAGATGGTGCCAATGAAATCCCCGAAGAGGAACTGTATTGGATAGAAGCTGCGGAAGAGGCTGATAGGAAAGGCGTTGACGTAATCTCAACTTCATTAGGTTATACTGAGTTTGATGACAGCAGATATGATTATACCTATGCTAATATGAATGGAACAACGTCTTTTATCGCAAGAGGTGCTCAAATTGCTACTGAAAAAGGAATTTTTGTAACTTTTGCTGCAGGAAATGAAGGTACAAGTTCTTGGCATTACATCTCAACACCAGCTGATAATGCTAAAGTTTTTACAATTGGAGCCGTTACCAATCAAGGGCAATCTTCCTCTTTTTCTTCTTTTGGACCAAATTCTGCCGGTGTAATAAAACCAGATGGTGCAGCAAGAGGATCAGAAACTTATACAGTTTATGGAAGTCAAGTAACGCAAGCTAGCGGAACTTCCCTTGCAAATCCAGTTGCAGCGGGCGGTGTTGCCTGTCTATTACAGTCTTTGCCTAACAATATTTCCAGAGAAGATATTAAAAATAAATTAAGACAAAACGCTTCTCTTTATCCAAATCCATCAGCTCAAATGGGATACGGAATTCTGAATTTCTATAAAACTTATCAGACTTTAGGTTTAAAGGATATCACTAAAACTAATATTAAAGTTTATCCAAATCCAGTGAAAGACTTTATTAATATTACTTCTGATAAAGCCATAAAATCTGTTGAAATCTATGATGTTTTAGGAAGATTAATTAAAACTAATTCTTCTTCTAAAGTTAATGTTTCACAACTTTCTAAAGGAAATTATCTTCTAAAAATAAAGACTGATTCTGGAGATATTATTGAGAAATTTATTAAAGAATAAACTAGGTATTTAACAAAATAAAACGGGCAATAGTATTTCTATTGCCCGTTTTTCATGTAAATAAATTGATTAATTCAAGGCTTTCTCATCCGTAAAAAACTGAAACGTTTCTTTTTTATTAATGAGTTGAAGAGGGTATAATTGCGGGTTGTATGCTCCGTTCAAAACTTCATTTAGTGCGTGTTTTTTGGATTCGCCAAATGCTACAACCAGAATGTTTTCGGCTTTATTAATAATTGGTTCTGTCAAAGTGATACGGTACATTTCCTGAGATTTCAGATAATAAGCATCAACCCATTTTTCCTTCTCATTCAAAATTTCTTCGCCTGGAAATAGAGATGCTGTATGACCATCATCTCCCATTCCCAAAAGAATAAAATCGAAAACACCTTCATTTCCTAAAATATTTCTGATCTGCTTCTCATATTCTTTCGCAAATTCCTCAGGCTCTACTCCATCTTTGTACATTGGAAAAATGTGATTTTTACTCACAGGAACTTGATTAAACAATGTTTCAAAAGTCATTTTCGCATTGCTTTTATCATCGTCCAAAGATACCCAACGTTCATCAACCCAAAAGAAATAGATTTTGCTCCATTCTACTTTTTCAGCATATTCTTTAGTTGTTAACAATTTGAAAATAGCTTTTGGAGAAGAACCGCCACTTAAAGCAACTACAAATTTGCCGTGTTTTTTGATTGACTTTTCTGCCAGTTCAACAAATGTATCAGCCGATTTTTGATATAATTCTTCCAGATTTTTAAATACTGTAATGTTCATTCTCGTCAGTTAAAAATTAAACCCATTTGTGACCCTGCCTTTCGACTAAAGCATCGCTGCCTTCTGGCCCCCAACTTCCTGCTTGATAATTCGGGAAAGACAGTTCTTTATTATTTTCCCAATATTCCTGAATTGTTTTCACAACATCCCAAGCTTCTTCAACCTGGTCAGATCGCATAAACAGAGTTAGATCACCCAAAAGTGCTTCCAGTAAAAGTGTTTCATAAGCTTCCGGACTATCTTCCTGACAAGCAAAATCATTAAAGACCATTTCCACAGGCTTCAAATCCAAAGAAAGTCCCGGCTTTTTGCTCATAAATTGAAGACGAATATCCATAGAAGGCTGAATGTTGATAATCAATCTGTTTGCTGATAATTCAAACGGACTGTTAGAGAATGTAGATGTTGGCAGCGGACGGAATTGGATAGTAATATAAGAATGTTTTTTCTCCATCTTTTTTCCTGTTCTCACATAAAAAGGGACGTTTTGCCATCTCTCATTATCCAAATAAAATTTCATTGCCACAAAAGTCTCTGTGTTAGAATCTTCAGCAATTCCATTTTCCTGACGGTAACCTTTTACCTCTGTGCCATTGATCATTCCTGGTCCATATTGTCCTCTGACTGCATAATGTGAAACTTTATCTGGTGTGATTCTGCGAATAGATTTCAGAACATCTACTTTTCTGTCTCTTATTTCTCCCGATTCCAAAGAAGCCGGCGGTTCCATTGCAACCATACAAAGAATCTGAAGCAAATGATTCTGAACCATATCTTTCAGTGCACCAGTTTGTTCGTAGAAAGCGCCTCGGGTTTCAACGCCAACTTCTTCGGCTACAGTTATTTGAATAGATTCAATATATTTTTGATTCCACAAAGGTTCGAAAATCGAATTTCCAAATCTGAATGTTAGGATATTTTGAACCGTTTCTTTTCCTAAGTAATGATCAATACGATAGATTTGTTCTTCTTGAAAAGTCTGTGACAAAAGTGTATTAAGTTCAATCGCAGAAGCTTTGCTATGTCCGAAAGGTTTCTCAATAATAATTCTATCCTTACTTGCGTCAGAAGCTAAAAACGTATTTTTGATGTGATTAGAAATCGTTTCAATAAAATTGGGAGCTATTGACAAATAGAATAATCTGTTAGCTCTAACACCATAATCTATATCGAAATTTTGTAATTTCTGACTAAGATCTTGATACGATTGCTGTTCATTTAATTGATGCTGAAAGTAAGTCAAATGTGATTGAAAACCTTCCCAATCTTCTGAAGTTACATCTTTTCGGGAAAACTCATTCAGATTTTCTTTGATATAATCTCTGAATTTTTCGTCCGTATTTTCTGCTCTTCCCAAAGCTACAATATTGAAACGCTCAGGCATCCTGCCGTCGATATACAAATTGTAAAACGCAGGAAACAATTTTCTTTTAGCTAAATCTCCGGTTGCACCAAAAATGATAATCGTAGTTGGTTGCAGGATTTTATTTTCACTCATTTTTCCCTGAATTTATTGATTTGAAGAATTCCAAGTTGTGTGAAAAACGCCTTCTCTATCCACACGTTGGTAAGTATGCGCTCCGAAATAATCACGCTGAGCCTGAATCAAATTCACTGGAAGAGATTCTGTAGTATAAGCATCAAAATAACCTAAAGCTGTTTGAAGTCCTAAACTTGAAATTCCGTTTTCGACAGCGAAACTTGCCGTTTTTCTTAGAGATTGGATTTTCGATTTTACAATTTCAGAAATATCTTGATTCAATAAAATATTTGATAAATTCGGGTCCGCAGAATATGCAGTGTAGAATTTCTCTAACAATACAGAACGAATGATACAGCCGCCTCTCCAGATTTTAACAACATCTTTCAATGGAATTTCAAAGTTGTATTCTTCAGAAGCTTTTACCAATAATGCCAAACCTTGAGCATAGCTGATTAAGGTTGCCAAATACAAAGCATCACCAACATCTTTGATGAATGATTCTACATTTTCCGGACTTATAATTTTTTTCTCGGAATATAATTTGGAAGCCTGAACACGCTCATCTTTATAAGCAGACAAGATTCTGGAAGTTACCGCAATATCAATCGTCGGAATAGAAACTCCGATTTCCATTGCTTGCTCAGAAGTCCATTTTCCGGTTCCTTTTGCGCCGGCCTTATCTAAGATTTTATCAACCAAATAAGCATCAGTCAAATCATCTTTTTGTTGGAAAATATCTCTTGTAATCTCAATCAAGAAAGAATTCATCTCGCCATCATTCCAATTTTTGAAAACCTCATAAAGTTGTTCGTTATTAAGATTCGCCCCTTTTCTTAGAAGGTCGTAAGCTTCGCTGATGAGTTGCATAATCGCATATTCGATTCCGTTGTGGACCATTTTTACATAATTTCCGGCAGAACCTTTGCCCATATACGCTGTACAAGCTTCTCCATCGACTTTTGCTGCAATAGATTCCAACATCGGCCTCAGAAGTTTGAACGCTTCCACATCTCCGCCAGGCATAATACTTGGCCCTTTTCTTGCGCCTTTTTCGCCACCGGAAACGCCCATTCCCACAAAGTGTAAATCTTTGGAAGCAAGATCAGAAATTCTTCTGTTAGTATCCTCGAAATATGAATTTCCAGCATCGATTACGATATCACCTTTACTCAAAAGCGGTGTTATATTTCCCAAAACGGCATCTACAGGTTTTCCCGCAGGAACCATTAAAATAATTTTTCTCGGCGTTTCCAAAGCATTTACAAATTTCTCCAAAGAAACTGTTCCTTTGACTTTCATTTCAGAAGTTGCGCCGTCCTGCAAATGTTTTACTTTTTCTTCATCGAGATCAAATCCTGCGATAGAAAAACCATTTTCAGCAATATTGTAAAGAAGATTTCTCCCCATTACTCCGAGACCAATCATCCCGTAATTATACTTTTCCATTTTTAAATTTAGATTGATTTAAATTTTACAAAGGATAAATTTACGGATTTGAAGGCGACCTAAAACAATAAAAGAATGGAAAATCCCATTCTTTTATATATCGAATATCTATTATTGAAATTATTTTGTTTTAAATCATTTATTTAGAACGGATATCCAATCGCAATATTCAGAATCAAATTATCTTTTCGCCAAGAGCTGTCACCGAATTTTATTCTGTCCAGAACCCAACGATCCCCTTTTTCATAGTAAGGAACTCTTAAAGGCATTGCCAAATCCAATCTCAAAATTAATATTGAAAAATCTAACCTTAATCCAACTCCTGCTCCAACAGCTAACTCATTCAGGAAATCTTTTGAAAATTTTCCTCCAGGTCTTGTAATTTGTCCTTGAGCATTGATCTCATCATTGATTAGCCAGATATTACCAGCGTCCACAAAAGCAGCTACATTCAGGAACTTAACAATATTAGCTCGGTATTCGGCATTCAGTTCCAGCTTGACATCGCCGGCCTGGTCAAAAAAGAAACTGGCGTTTTGCGTTCTCGGATCATAACTTCCCGGTCCAAGCGTTCTTGCTCGAAAAGCCCTGATACTATTACTTCCGCCTACAAAGAACTGTCTGGAATAAGGTACAAATTCTGAATTGCCATAAGGATAAGCTAAACCAGCAATAATTCTGGATGCAAACGAGGTCTTTTCATTGAACTTATGATAAAATCTGAAATCGTGCTCCATCTTCGCATACTGGCTGAAAGGCACGCCGAAAATATCTTTCTGATCGCCATTTTTTGCATTAGCACCGGTCAGAAGTCCTGTTAAATTTCCTGCCAGATCTAACATCCCACGGTAGTAGATTGTATTGGCTTGTGGCGAAGTTGTATTCGTATAAGTATAAGTGTAAGTTGGTCCAAAAATCAATTGTTTTTCCACAACTCTTCCTAAAGTTGGATTCGGTGGAATGCCTTTTTCCGGATTACCGTCAATTTGTTCTCTATACTTATCTGTAATTGTCTGAGGTGCAACCATTGTGATATCAATAACCTTAAGATCGTGTTCTTTCCGTACATTTTCTTTCCAAACATAGCCAAAAGATGCATTGAAATTATGCAAAGTGTACAACTCCGTACGGCTTTGGTATTCGTAACCTAGTGCGATATTGGTTCTTGGCACAAACGCACTGGAAGAATTGAAACGGAAAGGTGCAACGATTCTCGGAATCGAAAGTTCCGTTTTCGCACCCACACGGATGATATTATTGGCATCTTTTGCGCCACCTATCTGAACATCAAAAGCACCATAAACAGAAGCTTTGAACTGTTCTGCTCCGCGGAAAAAATTCCGGTGTGTCCAGTTGAGATTGACTTCGCCTCCACCGTAATTAGCGGAATTGGTTCTTCCCAACGTTTCCAATCTTAAAGACTGAATTTGTCTAGGGGTTAAGGAATAATAAGCATCAAATTTATGATTCAAAGAATCGGAAACGATAAAATCATTTTTTACAAATTTGAAAACACCTAAACTGATCAATCGGTTCAAAGTCAGATTGTGGTCTGCTCTATTATAAATATCACCTTTTTTAAAGTACAAAGCACGGTCGAAAATCTTTGGTTTGAATTTATGTTCGGGATCGATGACATAGATATCTCCATAGGCATATTTGGAAAGAGAATCTTTATCCATCGGGATTTGGTATTTCCCTTCTTTCACATCACGGATATTATAGTTAGGAAAAACAATGACATTATCAATCGTGAATTGTTCCTTTGCCAAGTCCGGAGTCTGCTCTTTAAGCTTGACATTCAATTCAACCTTATGATTTTTTGCAACAGTACTATCTGCCTGAACAATGATGTTATCCGCATTAAAATAATAGAAGCCTTTTTCCTTCAGACCATTATCAATTCTTTCTCTCTCGGCTTTGATAACACCAAGATCAAAAGGATTCCCCACTTTCAAAAGTGATTTATCTTTCAGATTCTGAATTTCTTTATTGATTAAAGTAGAGTCTTCCTGAAACTTCACCTGACTGATGAGATATTGATTTCCTGGTCTAAGCGTATAAATAACCTGCGCTTTTTTATTCTTCAAAACCGTATCATATTTTGCTTGAGCGTTAAAATAACCTTTGTTCTCAGAATAATTCACAATAATGTCTTTGTTGAATTCTGTGTCAACGTCGCCCAACAGAACCGGTTTTTCTCCGAATTTATATTTTAGCCAATAGTTAAATCCTTTATCTTTTTTAGGTTCTTTGGCAATATTATAAGCGTACAATTTTGGCCTTAATCCCAGAAAACTGGAGTTGGGTTTTGGCGTGAGGTTATCTTCTAATTCAGACTTCAGCGCTTTTTTTTGTTTTTTTGAAATGCTGTCGCCTTCCACTTTCACTTCTGCACCTGTGTAGAGCAATTGACCATCCTTCAGAAATTTGGTATTGCTGCAGGAATAAAATATGGCCAGTGCTGAAACAGCAATTACGGATCTGAACTTAATTGTATTCTTAATCATCATTTATTTAAATTCTACAGCTTGGTTATTATTTCTTTCTCTTCTTCTCTTTTCCTTTTTGGCGCTCTGGAAAATCTCACGGAATTTATCATAATCCAAAGTAATGATAAAACCTAATCCAGTTTCCACAATTTGCCCTTGCAGCGCAACCTGATATTCGTTTTTACGGTAAGCTCTCAGCATATATCTTCCATCTTTGGAAAGGCTGTAATCTACGGTAACATCGCCCGCAATATTGGTCGTATTTTCGTTTTGCCTTGCATCGCCTTCCAACCCGAAGTTACTTCCCACAGAGACCTTCAGTCGGTCATTCAATAATCTTTTGCTGATATCGACATTCAAATCTGTTCTGGTATTTTTGTTTCCTGTAGAATAATCTTCGGAAGATTCTAAGTCCAAATTAAGATCAACACCTTTTACCAAATCAGAAGCCAGATTATTCAGTTGTTGAGAAAGAATTTTACTCACACTTTGTCTAGCCATCGCCTCCGTAGAAAGTCCGGCACTGTTTTCAAATGGATTTTCCCCGATGAATCTGTTCAGTAGAAGCAAAGCAAAAACCTGCTTGTTCATTTCGTTTTCATCAGTTCGTAATTGAGTCAGTTTTTGATCTACAACATCTTTCACTGTAGATGAAACTGCATTATTTTTTTCAGCAGTTGTGATATCAAAAGAGATAACCGGTTTCAACAATTCGCCTTTCATTTTCAGCAAAGTATTGAACTCCATTCTTTGTTTGTATTGATTCAGATTGACTGCACTTTCTCCACTGATTTGTTGCTGAACCAAGTCTAACGGCGCCGTCTCAGTTTTATAAACGGCGGTAATATCGAGCGTTGCTGCTGTCGGTTCGCCAGTCCACGTAATCGTACTTCCTTTTTGAATTTCGAATTGGCGTTTCAGTAAACTCACTGTCATATCATAACTTCCTTTTTCCACTTCATAAACACCGACTAAAGTTACTTTTCCAGAGGGATCAATGCCACCTGTCAGTTCGGCATCACCTTGAATATTTACAAAATCGCCATTCGCTTTGTCAATAATCACGGACATTTTCGCTTCTTTGCTGACTTCGATATTCACACTCACGTCCATTCCTTTGATTTTGTTTTCCGTTTTCAAAGAATCTGCGACAATGGTTTTGTTCAAAGCAATCTGATCCTGATCAATGAATTCTACAATACCGTCCCTTTCCTGCAAAGCCGGACTTGATTGAGGCAAAACAAATGTGAAATCCGTATCATCAGAAACGGCCAATCTACCATCTACTTTTGGCAAATCCAAGTTTCCCCGAACTTTTAGCGCTGCATCGATAGACAAAATTCCGTACATCATTGCATCATTGGATTTTTCAGAATTCACGACTTTGAAATCTTTGGCATTAACATCAAGATTGAAAGTAAAATCTCTGTAGGTCTGAGTTAAAACTTGTCCATCAACTTTTAAAGAATTACCATCTTTATCATTGATTTTGAAATCATCAAACTCAATTCCTCTATTGGTGAATGAAATTTTATCATTAATCTTCCTGAAATCACTTCCCGTTTGTGCGATCATCAGTCCAACATTATTCATCTTAACATCACCAAGAATTCTCGGTTCAGTGGTTGTACCAGAGATTTTCAAATCACCAGAAAGATACCCTTCCGTATTCGTAATGGCATTCATTGTGAAGCCTTGCAGCGTTTTCATCTGAAGCTGATTCATTGCCAGATTCATATCAAAAGAACTTTCGGAAGTATTATAATTTCCTGTAATTTTCACATCATTGTCATTGCCAGAGAGTGCAATATCAGCATTCAGAATATTAGCAGACTGATTGTTGACTTTGATATCAAGATTTCCTACCGGACTTCCAAAGACGAATAAATCAGTCACATCAATATCCGATGTGAATGTCATATCCTTCGTCAAATTTCTCAGTTGCGATGTTCCGTTGATATTACCTTTCGCTAAAAGTGAATCTTTTTTAATGATCTCGGTAATGGTTTCAATCTTAAAATCCTTCAGCGAAACGTTCAGCGGACTGTTTGGAGAATTGCTTTCAGATTGTAACAGAATCTCACTTCCGGCATTTGACAATCTGAAATTATCCGCTAAAATCCCCTGACTTCCAATTTGGATTTTGTTACCTTCAGCAACTGTCCAATCCATATAATTCAGTTTTAAACCATTTGGATTGAGTGAAATTTCTGTAATGTCATTCATTGACTTAGCGTTTCCGGCAATCAGGAATTGTGTTGCATCTTTTTCGTCTTTGGTCGTTATATTATAATTAATGATGTTATCAGCCACATCGCCATTGATATTCACTTTATTCAAAGCAAAACTTTCACTTTTCAAGGCAGCAACATCCAGATTATATTGCAATGCCTGATTCTGATTGGTTACCTTCAAATTCGTATTTTCCAAAGTATTGGTTCCATAAACCACCTGCGGAATTTTCGCATTAAGTTCGATTATTTGAGAATCTGCATTGTAATTCCCTGTGATATTAATCGTTTCGAAGCTTTTCAAATCGGGAACAAATTTCCTGATCAAGTCATCATTTTTGATGATTGCAATCAGTGTAAAATATTGCCCCGGATCTACTTTTTCAACTTTACCAGGTTTTTGGAATTGATAATATTGATTAATTGTCTGAGACAATGCTCCGAAAATCTGAGTCAGCTTATATTTTCCATTCAGTTCAACATCTGCAATCTGAGAATTGAATTGAATCTTGGTTGAATCCGCAGTAGAAATAGCATTGAGTTTAATTTCCTGAATTGGATAGATTTCTTTCGTATCAGAAATTGCAAAGTCCTGTAGATTGAGATAACCGTTGAGATTATCTGGATCCAAACTTTTGAAATCGCCGTCAATTCCACCTGCGATAATCATTGGTGAACTGTAAAACCCTAATTTATTTAAATCTAATTTGTTGATATTTCCATTGATTTTAATTGTCGGATTTTTGTCATCATAAACCCCTGAAGCTGTGAGATGAAGATTCGCATTCGGATCTTTTGAAACTAAATTGATGTGGTAAGCGCCACGGTTAATTTTTCCAACCAAATTCATATTTTGGTAGCGATAACCTTTATAAACTGCAGATTGAACATTGCCTTTCAAATCCGCATTGGCATTTTTGAAATCGAAGCTTTCGCCTTTCGCAGCTATCTGAGCCGTGATTGGTCCCAAATCTTTATTCTGAATAATCTTTCCGAGTTGCAAATTCTGAAGATTGGCTTTTACATCGTACATTTCACGATTTTTTCTGCGCATATCAACATTGGCAATAATTCCTGCATTTCCCAAAGTTGAATATAAAGTCAGATTCGTATTCACAACTTTCGTAGTTCCTTTAGCAAAACCTTTGATGCTGAAATGTGATGGCAAAGAAATGTTGGACGGAATAGTTCCTTTCGGCACCAGATTGAAAACTGTTTTTCCTGATGAAGCCAGTTCGCCAATTTTCAAATCGTAATACAAATTATCCGGATTCATCACATTTTTGATTCTGCCGGAAGCCGCAACTCGCAATTGATCTAAACCGGAAACTTTCAAATCGTTAATCAATAAATCATTAACAAGACCTTTCACATTGGCATTAACATTAAGAACTGCATTGGGATATTTGTTGAAAGGTGCTGTATTTCTAAGCGTCGGAACGAGATTCAGAATATCAGAAAAACCGATTTTGGAATTTTCTATATTGGCTGAAATTTTCACAGCGCCAGGATTGGCTGATAATTGCTCGATGGAATTATAATTAAGAACAACTTCGTCCCTCAAAATGGTTTTTGATGTTTGCAGATAAAGATTTTTCAGATAAGCTTCTTTCTCGGCATACACAAAATCTGTATTGAATGTCTGAACATCCAAACCTCTCTCTTCCTGAATTTCTGCAGATTTTACAGTTCCTGCAAAACCGTTGTTTTCCATTTTGAAATTGCGGACATCAAGATTGAGTGTTCCAAAATTAAGATGATTGAAATCCATTCCGCTTTTGGTTGGCGCAACCGCTGTATTGTTATAAGCAACTTTAACATCATCCAGAATCAATTTCCCTAGTAGGACTTTCATCGCTTTTTCTTTGTCAGAATTTTTTGAAACTTCAGGTTTTTCTTCTTTTTGAGAATTGGCGTTCGAAGATGGAAAAAATAAATTCGCATTGATATTAGCTCCGGTTAAATAAACATTACCAATGTCATAATTACTATTATCAAGATCAATACTGTTCACTTTTGTGCTTAATTCTTTAAATAAAACTTTAGCAAATGTCTTCGTATTATCATCGCCATAATCGATATTGAAATTAGTCAGTTTTATTCCATTCAGACCTAATTTCATCGGCTTTTTCTGGTTGAGGGAATCAACTTTTTTCTCCACATTTTTAGAGACTTCTTCTATCAAATCCTGCTTCAGTTTTAATTTCAAACCATCAAGATTAATGTCATTAACAGCGTAGGAATTATTTTGAAGGTCAAATGTTTTAACTCTGGTATCAAAAGATTTGAAATAAAGATTGATATCATTTTTGGATTGCTGATCATTGAACGATAATCCAATATCTTTCAATTTAATTTTATCTAAAGAAATAATGAAAGGCTTAGATGGACTTTCTTCCTTTTCCGAAGTTGCAAAAGCATCAATAATATAATCGAAATTGAATTTTCCTTTTGGATTACGGACAACATTCGCACGAACGCCTTCCAAATCAATTGACGTAAGATCAGCTTTGGACTTTATCAACCGCCACATATCGAGTCCTACATCTAGCTTCTTTGCTGATAAAAGCGTATCCACATCCTCGCCTTGCAAATACAGATTTTCCATGACCAAACTGTTTGGGAAACCAATGTAAACTTTTTCCAAAGAGACTTTAGTTTTAATTTTACCTTCCAGATAAACAATAAGTCTATCCTTTATCATATTCTGAAAAAATGGTATTCTCAGGCTAAATATAAGCACAATAAAAAAAACCAGTATGGAAATAATGGTTACAAGGGAACGCCGAATAATTTTACGCCAGTTGAGTTTTAATTTCAAAAGATATTTTTTTGAAAATGAAAAATACAAATATTGTACTAAACCTTAAATTAATAAAAAAACAACTAAAAAATTATTGAGATTCAAAGATTAAGTCGTTTAAGAAATAGAATAATTTGAAATAAACGATTATTTTTTCTTAAGTTTAATCAGATACAATCCCGTATTTTTTATAATCGGATCTATTTCTCCACTATTCATATCCATATAACCTCCTATATCAAGTCCGTAATCAATAAAAGCTAGTTTTGATTTTATTCGGAATTGTTTTGGTAATTCATATAAATAAAGATCGTTTTGAGCAGTTGGACTGTCATACATTTTTACTGCTTTTGCTTTGAAAAATAGTTTTTCATTTTGATAAGTTAAACTGTAATAAGCTGTATTAATAAAAGATGGTGCTACCCACTGCGGCAAACTGAAGGGATTTCCGGTTTCATAGTAGTCGTCTTTTTTACGGGATAATAATTTAATTTTACTATCAGTTTGATAATCCAAATTCTTTTCTTTCAAAATCTGCGTATAATATTTATTCAAGTAGTCATCATCTATTTTTTCTTTTCCTAATTGATTGATGGAATAAAGTCCAGTTTTGAAATCTTTGAGAACAGTTAACCCTTGATTAAAAAATTTGGCTGGAAAACCTTTGAAATCGATTTGTCCGATTGTATCGCTTTCAAAAACTTCATTTCCTTGATGTGAAAACCTATAATCATCTTTTTGTGAAAACATCAGAATCCAATTTTCACCTATCCGAAAGTACATTGGAAAACAATTCCTTCCCGACTCTATGTTGCGGTCTGTATCATAAATTACCAGGTTGGATTGGCGATAATTTTCTTCAAAAATAGATTTGAATTCTTTATCGCTCAATTCATTTTTGACATTCAGAATCTGAGAAAATTTGGAATAGATTAATCGATTTCCGGAAAAATCATAAACACCATTTTCAGCAAAAACATAAGGCACAAAATTCGAAAAATCAAAAATAGACGTATATTTTTCTTTGTTAAGATCATTAGAAATCATCAAGTTCCCAGATGCATCATACTTCGTCAATCCTTGTCCATTTTTCAAATAAAATTCGTTTTTAACAGAATTATAAAGAATAGGAAATGTGCCTAAAGCTGGGACAATTTCAAAATTTTCGGATTGAGGTTTTTGTGTTAATTCTTTAAAATGATTATAAGATTTTGGGCGGAAAATATCTGCAGTCGTAAGATTAATTGTTGTACATCTATCAATAAATAATAGAATTAATAAACCAATGATAAGAATAATGACTGTAGATTTCTTCATCAATAATTCAAGTTAAACTACTTTTTTCTTCAATTGATCTACGTCGAATTTCTTCTTCAAACCTCTCACATTGACTGCTACAAATGCAATAATACAAAAATACATCGAGAAATAGATCAGCAACATTTTAAGGCCTGAGACACCCATAAACATCAATAAAATTTGGGAAACAAAACCCATCAACCAACCAACCATCATAATAACTACTACAGAAAAGCCAAATAATCCTAACTTCTGAGCTGGTTTGTAAATTCCCAGCTTTTTAAAAATACCAACAGGTATAAGCAATAACAACAGCACAAACGGATGAAAAGCGGCGAAAGCTACCAAAATACCTGGCTCAGCTTCGATATGTTGTAGAATGTCTATTATGTTAAAAGGCAACTCCATCGTATTTTTTTTCTTGTTCAGAGATTTGAAGTAACTGTTTTTTGCCGTACATCATTGGTTTTGCAAGCAGTAAATTAGGGAATTCTGCGATACCAATATTGTACATCGTAACGCTTTCGTTATAAAATTCTCTTCTGTCTGCGATTGCATCTTCGATTTGAGAAACACGACCTTGAAGCAATTGAAAATTCTGACTCGTTTTGATATCAGGATAATTTTCCGCCACTGCAAAAACTGATTTTAGTTGATTCTGCATTTGGTTCGACAATTCCACTTTTTCCTCGGTCGAATTAGCATTTAGAAATTGAGTCCGAAGCTCCGTTAGTTTCGTCAACATTGATTCTTCGAATCTCATAGATTCTTTGACCACTTTGATTAGATTTGGAATTTCGTCTGCTCGTTGTTTCAACAGGACATCGATATTTCCAAAAGATTTATCGACATTATTTTTTAACATTACTAATCTGTTGTAAGTGGAAACAATCACATTCAGTAATCCCAAGACGACCAATCCGATAATGACGTAAGCGAAAATTTGTATCATAGTTTTTATTTTTATTCAGTTTGTTTTGATGGTGTCGACTCTGTCGCAGGAACTGGTTCAGCACCTGTAGCTGGTTGAGAATATATTTCTTCTTCAGGTTTAGATTCATAACTGTTGTAGATATTATCATAAAAATCATCCAACGACTTCACCGGTTTTGAATTCTGAAAAGGCAAATCCAGATTTATTTTCCCGATTTCTAATTGATTATTTCTCAATTTCACAGGCGTTAAAAAAATCAAAGCAATCAGAATCACCCAAAAGTAGATGAAATAGCCCGCCGACTGTAAAATAGGACGCAACGTATTATGATTATCAACACTTTCCACAGTTGCAATCCCGAACACATTTTTGATTTCTTCTTTCTCAAAAACAGGTTCATTATTTTCTTTCACACTTGCTTTACCAATCAATAGAACTTCCATATTCTCTTTAAGGAGATACTGTGTGTAGCGCTTGTTTGAGGATTGATATCGCTCATCGATTTCAAAATCAATAAATTCAATTCCTTCAGTTATAACTTTAATTTGTCCGGATTTGTCTTGTACATAAAACGGTTTACAAATCGTTTCCGAAGATTCTAAAGAATAGGAGTCTTTTCCATCTTTATCCGTCGAAACAGTCTCTATAGTATAAAGAAATCCAATACATTCTTTTTTACCAATACGCGAAATCATCGGCTCAATCATCTTCACAGTTCCGGAAATCTCTGCCAAACCCATCGCAACAGAACGAATATTGGAAGTTGGTAAAGTTCTTTGAATTCGGTAAAATCTCTTCTTATTACTGGGTTTAAAAATCGAAGTTAAAAACGGAAGAATAATAAAAACAATCAGAATGAAATAAGGGACGCCCAACGTAAGAACAAAACCAAAAAACAATAATCCTGATACAGAATAAAGAATTTTTTTCCAAAGCGGAATTTTAGCTAATCCTTCTCTTTCTCTCCGCTCGCTTTCCTCTTTGGAACTTTGATAACCGCTTCTGATCATTGCATAGATCATCCCAACAATCCCCAAAACAAAAACCGAAAGAAACAAACCAACCGCTAATAAAGCTGCCAGCTTGTTGTCATATAAAGAGCAAAGACCTACAGATAAAGGATTTAGTACAAAAAAAAGCCATTTGGGTTTGAAATCAAACTCATATAATCCGACTAAAATAAAAGTGTGAAAAATAGCGACAAAGAAACTCATCAGCATCAGCATAACTATGAGACCTTTATCAACTTCTAGTGTGTTATAAAATGCAAGGAAGTCATCCATCAACGGTTAGTAGTTTTTTATTATTCCTGGCATCAACAAAAGTGCCAACTGTATTGATTTTACACGGATAAAGATATTTAATTTTAACCGATAATTGGAGTTATTGTAAATTTGTTTTAATTCTATGGACAAAACAAACATCAACAATTATTTCCATTCCTTATTTCCAATAGAAAAGGACGTTGTGGAAGAGATTACAAAAACTTTTACGCAATTTTCTATGGAGAAAAATACGATTCTCTTGGATAACGGAATTATCAGCACCAAAACTTATTTTCTGGAAAAAGGCTATGTCCGTTCTTATATCATCAACGAAGATAATGAAGAAGTTACAACCAATATCTTTTTTGCACCATGTTTCGTGAATGATTTTTTATCATTCTTCAAACAACAACCAACAAAAGAAATCTTCGAAACAATTACCGATTGTTCGTTTTGGGAAACCGGACTGGAAAATGTTCAGCAAAATTTTCATAACATTTCTGATTTCCGGGAATTCAGCAGGCTTTTATTTGTGATTAATTATTATCGACTGAATGACCGAGTTATTGAACTAACGAGCCAAAAAGCAGAAACCAGATATCTGAAATTATTGAAAGAACATCCTCATATTTTCCAGCACGTTCCATTGAAAATCATTGCTTCTTATCTCGGAATTACCAACAGTTCGCTCAGTAGAATCCGGAAAGAAATTACTAAAATCTGATTTTTTGTCATTTGACAATCGGACTTACGTTAGAAGTATTTTACTTTTGACAAAAAATTAATGAGAATGAAAAATATAGTAGTTGTAGGACTTGGCGGCGTTGGCGGTTATTTCGGGTTTAAGATCAACCAATTTAATGAAACTGCAAATCAGTTTACGGTTTCTTTCATTGCGAGAAATCAAACTTATGATATTGTAAAAAATAATGGATTGACATTACTTTCTCCGGAACATCCAAACAGTGTTACAAAACCGAATCACATCTTACAAAACATTAATGAAATTAATGATCCTGATCTGGTTTTGATTTGTGTTAAAGAATATGATTTGGAAAATGTCTGCAATCAATTGAAGCAAGTTATTACAAATAAAACCATTCTGCTTCCATTGATGAACGGTGCAGATATCTATGACAGAATCAGAAAAATTATTCCTGATAATACGATTCTGCCCGCTTGTGTTTACGTCGCTTCTCACATCAAAGAAAAAGGAATTGTAGAACATAAAGGTAAAGCCGGAAAAATGATTTTTGGAAAAGATCCAGCCCATCTTTCAACAGAGATTAATTGGATTAGTGAGCTGATGAAAAATAGTCAAATTGATTTCGATTTTAAAGATAATTCCTTTGCTGATATCTGGACCAAATTCTTTTTTGTATCGAGTTTTGGTTTGGTTACAGCCAAATATAATTCTTCAATCGGGACAGTCTGTACAGATGAAATTCAAAAACAGGAAACAACGGAAATAATGAAAGAAGTGAAACTGATTGCTGACAAAAAAGGGATTAATTTACCCGAAGATATTATAGAGAAAACCTTTGAAAAAGCAATGACTTTTCCTCCAGCCACTCCAACATCTTTACAACTGGACATCAATGTAAAAAAAGAAAATAGCGAGTTGGAATTGTTTGCAGGAGCCATTATCAATTACGGAAAAGAATTAAATATTGAAACACCTTTTACGGAGGAGATTTATAATGAATTAAAGGAAATAATTCAAAATAATAATTAGATTCATAAAGATTATAAAGCAGCAATATTTAGATGTGCTATAACAATAGATTCGCTACAAATTAACAGAGGGTTTTCTTAGCCATAAAAGATACCGGAAATAAAAAGAGGAGACCTTTTTGGGTCTCCTTTTCTGTATATCTAAAAGCCTATTGCTGGTAGGTTGCTCCCCAGCAGAGCCTACTTCCTCTTGGGCTTTGATACTAAATTAGTATTTTTTTTGTCTTATGTAATTTAAATACGTATAATTTCTGGGCAATATTTCTTCATTTGAGTCCCAAAATTTAGCAGTAACATCAGGCTGAATAGGGATAAGATGTTCTAAAGACTGTAATTTTTCCCAAGGCGTTTTTCCATTCAAAGAAGAGTGTGGTTTTTTCTTATTGTAAAACTCCTGCCATTCAACAGCTAAAGTATTTAAATTAAGATCTGGATCAGATAAATCCACTAGTGACCAGAATTCGGATTTGTCAGTCTGTTGGGTTCTTTCTACTTTACCATTTAAATGAGGGGATCTGGGCTTTATAGGTCTGTATTTGATAAAATGTTCATGCAGCTCATATTGGAAGGAGTAATTAAAAAATTCCGTACCCCAATCGGTTTGAATATGCTGTATAGGAAAATAGAATGTATCCAAAATTTCACCTAAAAAATGTATCGTACTTTCTGCTTTTTTATTAGGGTAAACTCTAATAACTTTCATTCTTGTGCAGTCATCAATAGCTGTAAATTGATAAGCCTTACTCCTGATTTTAGTAACATCCAGCTGAACTCTACCCCCTGGAACTTCTTTGCTGTATCTTTTGTAATCAGATTTTTTACGTCTTTTTACTACAGGATTAACTTTGTGTTTAAAGAGTACCCGCCAAACAGTCATTGCAGATAATGAAGTTCCCGTTCTGAGTAGATGGGTTGAGATTCTTGCAGCTCCCCATCTTTTTTTCTCTCTTAAATCGAGGATAATAGATTGAGTTTCTTTTGTAATCTTAGTATTGGTAAGGGTTTTAGGACGTCTTGACTTATCTGACAGTCCTTGTTCTCCTTCTTCTTTATACCTTTTTATCCATCGGTGAAGTGTTGATCTTGCAATTCCACAACGTAAAGCTGTTTTCGTTACAGATCCCGATTCTAAATAGATTTTAAGCCAATCTTTGCGAGCCTTTATTTGCTGTTGCTGTTTATTCATGGATAAAATTTTTAAACTTTACACCATAAATTTAAGTCATTTTTGTAGCGGATCTATTGATACTTTACAGTTTAATCTAAATGATTATTTAGCACCTGGCCAAACGCCATCGTAGGCTGAGTTGCCGTAATCTATTTTCTCTGCACTTACTACAAAGCTGATGAACATATTATCTTCGTTCAAAGCATCATAATCTACTTCGTGCTGGATAACGTATCCGTTTTCCCACTTCAGAGTTGTCAATGTTCCTTCTTCGTGAGACTTGTTGAAAGTGACTTCACCACTAGTTGGCTTGTACTTTCCATTTAATAAACTTTCCAAAATTCCTGAATCTTCAGTTGCTTCTACAGTGATTTTGATCAATGCGTTAGAAGGGTCTGATGCAACTCTACCGGAAACATCCGTGTTTCTTGATACACCGTAATTCAGTTTAAGGATTTTTTGTTCTGCACCGCCGTTGAATTTTAATACGGCTCTTGAATTGTTTGCCATGATTTCTAAAATTTAATTGTTAATATATTATATTGTGTATTAGTGTGTTCCTTAACTTTTATATACCAAAGATAGAACCACCTTCCAAAAAAATCAGTAGTAGAATTACTACAGTTCGAGAATTTTTTAATATAAAAAAGCTATCTATTTGGTTTTATTCAAAACACACAATTAATATTTTATTAACATAGAAAATTGTTTTAGGAATAAGTTTTGAATTCTAGAGAAAAAATTTAAAGATGCGATTCATAGATCATTATATCAGATCAATTTATTTTGTAGATGGTAAGATTGGAAAGGTAAAAATTAGTAATAAACTAATGTTTTTAGGAATTTTACATTTGCCACTTTTAATCTTTTGGTTTATCTGGAAAGGACTCTATGAAAAGGGGTAAAATTCTTTTATAATTTGAATCGATGATCTATAATAAATATAAAAAGCAACTTAAAAAGTTGCTTTTTGAATAGTCTCATTTTTTATTGTAAGCAACCCGCCATACAATTCCGCTTACATCATCTGCCACCAGCAATGATCCGTCTGCAATCTGCAATACTCCAACGGGTCTGCCATAGACATCTCCTTTAGCTTCATTGGCAATAAATCCCGTTAAAAAAGGTTTGTAAGGGCCAGAAGCTTTCCCTCCTTTAAATGGCACAAAAGCAACTTGGTAACCAACTAATGAAGAACGATTCCAAGAACCGTGCTGTCCGATAAACGCTCCATTTTTATAAGTTTCCGGAAATTGTGAACCTGTATAGAACGTCAAACCCAAAGATGCTGTATGACTTCCCAAAGGAACATCCGGAATAATAGTCTTAGCTATCAGGTCAGGTTTTTCGCCTTTTCTTCTTGGATCTTCATTTTTCCCGAAGTATGCGTATGGCCAACCATAAAACGTATCAGCTTTCACACTGGTTAGATAATCAGGAACCAACTCGTCTCCCAGTTCATCCCTTTCGTTAACCACTGTCCACAATTGTCCGGTTGACGGATTCCAGCTCATTCCAACTGGATTTCTAAGTCCTGCAGCATAAATCTTTTCTCCACTTCCATCAGGATTAACTTCCAAAATATTAGCTCTTCGCACTTCGTGTTCCATACCATTCTCACCAACATTACTACCCGATCCTACGGAGATGTAAATTTTAGTTTGATCTTTATTGCTGATGATATTTCTTGTCCAGTGGTTATTATACCCACCAGCAGGCAAACTCACGATTTTCTTTCCAGGTTTTGTGATTTTGGTATCACCTTGTTTGTACGGATAAACCCAAAGTCCATCAGTATTTGCAACATAGAATTGATCTTTTATGATCAACATTCCATAAGGCTGATTCAAATTATCTAAAAAAACAGAGGAAGATTCTGGGATACCATCTTTGTTGGCATCACGATAAAGAAGAATTCTGTTGGCAGATTTCCCACCTACTTCAGCATCACTTTTACCGCTGATATCATTTTTAATTTTTTCTGTAGCCGTACGTTCAGAATTGGAAAGCACTACGAAAATATCGCCATTATCAGCCTGAATCATATTTCTAGGGCTTTTGATATTCTCAGCGAAACGGCTTACTGTAAAACCTTCCGGCGCAATTGGTGTTTTATTTTCAGGCCAACCAATCACGTTACTGAATTTGTTCTTCGCACCTTTTTCATCCGGTGCTGGTAATTTTAAAGTATCGGTTTGAGTAGCAACTTCCGCACTTTCTCCGCTATTTCCTTTTTGATTTTTATTGTCTTTACAACTAACGACGAGTAATATAATTGCCGGTAATAGATAATTTTTCATAAATTTTGAAATGTGGTGTTAATTAATATTGACCTCAGAAATTACAAAAACCATTCCTTAAGGATTTGAATGCAATTACACATATTCTACTAAATATTAAAATTAAAACTGCGCTTCAACACCCATTACAAAGTTTCTTTTGGCTGCAGGATTGTAATATCGGTTTCCAAAAGCATTGATATCAAAACCTAAAACATAATCTGTATTATATAAATTCTGAATCATAAGACTTAGATTAAATCTGGTTCTATCAGCTTGCAAAGGAAATCTGAATTGAATATTGCCAACCAAACTTGATTCAGACCATACAGAATTAGCATCATTGAGAGGTAATTTTGAAGTATAGAAATGAGAATAATCGACAGATAATTTTTTGAAAAAAATGAAATTGATAAGCGAATTGATAGTTGTTTTCGGAACACCTGTCAAATCATTACCGGAGAAATCCTGCTCATTTTGTTTATAATTCTGAAATTTGAAATTGTAAAAACTTCCTGAAAAACGAAATCCCAATCGACTGAAAAAATCATTTTTCAAATCAAAATTTTTGGATTCCAACAGAACTTCAAAGCCTTTTTGAACGGTTTCTCCTGCATTGACAAAATATTCTTGTCCAGACTCATTTTGCCTTCTTACAATAGCATCTTTCATTCGGAAATCAAAATAACTTCCCTCAAAAAATATAAAATTTCCAAATTGTTTTCTGATTCCAATTTCTTTATTCCAGCCATATTCCGGATTCAGATTGGCATTGAACTCCTGTGTCGATGAGCGGATTTCCTCGTTGGTTGGTGCGGAATTCCCTTTTCCAATTTTTCCCCGTATAGAAAAACCTTTAGTCAAAATATAGGTAACTCCAAAATTAGGCAAAAACTGATTTTTGAATCTTGCATTCCCATATTCTGTTTCCGGATAAAGCCTTTGCCAATCGTAAGAATTGGAATTTAAACTGACAGAAATATCTGTAAATAATTTTTCGTCGAAATTCAATTTTTGAGAAAGGAAATAGAATCCCGAAGTATTTTTGATTTTGTCAAAATTCTGTGGATCGTCTTCCACCCCTCTGTTATTATCAAAATTCTTAACAAAAATATCATTAATTCCACCTTCGAATCCCAGTCTGTAAGCTAACGAAATTTGATTCCAATTTTTCTCATAATTGAAATGTGTTCTTAGCGCAAAATTCTTTTCAAATCGATTTTCGAAGTTGGTAATAAAGGGATTTTCAAAATCAACATAAGAACCTTGAACCAAAATAAAATGGGAAAAATTGGAACTAAATTGATAATCATTGGACAAGCCTGCCAAAATCATTTTATTTCGGATTCCTGCCTTTTGTTCCTTCGAACCAAGGATTGTTGCTGTCGAAGGTCTCGCCTGCTTTCTATTATTTTGCATCTGCTCCAAAGTCAATCCACCAGGTGTCTGATAATCCAAATCCGAATACAACAACATCATTTTCGCAATCGCTTGATCAGAGTATTGATAATTATCTTTAACAAAAAACTGTTTCCGTTGGACTTTGGATTGTTCTCTATAAGAATCGGTTTGGTAGTAATTTTGGAAAACCTCAAAAAAATGCTTTCCCATTTGCTTAGAAAAGTCAAAATTTTGATTGAAAGTGCCGTAACTTCCAGTGGATAAATTAGCTGACAAGTTATCCTGATTATTGGTTTTGAGGAGTAAAGTTCCACCTGTCATCGCTCCGTAATCGCCACCTTCGGGGCCTTTAAAAACTTCCATTCGGTTAATTAAAGCTGGAGAAACTACATTGAAATAAGTATTGCCGGAAGCATCAGATAAAATAAAATCATCAAGATAAACCTTCACATTGCGAATACCAAAAGGTGACCTTAATGTGCTTCCACGAAATGAAATCCTGTAACTTCCCGGCGAACGTTCTTCCATTCTTGCACCTGGAACTTGATTGATAGATTCCAACATCCGTTCAGGTGGATTTTGATTGATAAGGTTTTCGGAAATTACAGCAACCGATTTTGTAGAAGAGATGTAAGTTGTCGGTTTTTTATAGGCATCAATTTTAACTTCAGAAATCAGATTTGTTGAATCTGCTACTTGAGAATATAAAATTGAAGTGGTAAAAAAAGAAAGAATTAAGTATTTTTTTTTCATTGCAAAAGACTAAGCAAAAACTATACTTTTTCTTAACTTATAAAAGATAACTCAAAATAAATTTGAATTAAGTGAAAAAAAATCCCCGTTTATGACAGGGATTTTTTTTTGGTAAAGATTATTTCTTTGATTCTTCAACAGAAACTTTACGGAAATCTTTGAAAAGCTTGCTCAACTCCAAAGCTGATTTTCTCGCTCTTGTCCCAGCTGCTTTGTTTCCTTTTTCAGCTTGTTGTTCTGCCTCTTTGCTGAAAGCTTCAAATTCAGCATTAATCTTTTCGATTAGTTCTTTCATAGTAGTAAGTATTAAATAAGGTGCAAATATAATAGTTTGACGCATTCTACAACTATGATTCGTGATATTTTAATTGATTTTACGCTTAATTTTATTGATTCTAATGATATTTTTTCACTTTGAGTCTTATAATTCGTCCAAAAATTTTTACAAAATCGGATTTGTATGATTTTTGGTAATAAACTCTGTATCATTAATTATATAAAAATCATGCTTAAAAAAGGAGACAATGTAAAATGGAAATTTCAGTATGGCGAAACCTATGGTGTAATTACTAATATCCATACCAAGGATTTTATATTTATGAACATACAAAGAAGAGCTTCTGAAGAAAATCCCCAATACGAAGTAATGAGCGAAAAGACAGGCAAAACAGCCGTTCACAAAGCTTCTGCTTTGAAAAAGATATGATTATCAATTACAAAAATTCTTTCGGCAGTTCAATATTATTATTCTTCATAAAATCCAGCAATTCATTATACTTAGTTTCATAATGACCACCGCCGCATTGGTCAGAAATACTACAAATGTCTGATGGTTTGATATCCAAAATCGCTGAAACTTTGGTCAGAATATCAAGATTAATTTTCACTTTAGAATTCTCTATATCAGAATAAGCTTTCTGTGAAATTCCCATTTCAAAAGCCATATACTCCTGAGTAAAATCTCGGTCTCTTCTTATTTTTCTGATATTTTTCCCACACAATTCCATGATTTCGATTTTAGTAGTTTTCGGTATAGTTTAGAAGTAAATCTATTAGTAGTACACAAAGCTACAAAATACCTTTGTCAAAATATAATAATGGATGTATGATATTTATTTCCGTCAACAAAGCATTCGGAAAAATGCTTCGAAATAAAATTATCCTTGACCTCAAAACGTACATATGGAGACACAAAAATTTCATTATGACAACAATATTGTCAGAGCATTTCTCTATGCCACTGTAACATTTGGAATTATTGGTTTTATCTTGGGCCTTACAGCAGCCTTGATGTTATTTTACCCCGAATTGCCAGAATTTTTATTCGGAACAGATGACACCACTATCCAAAGTTTGCGTAGCGGTAATATCCAGGGTTTGATTAATTCTCAAGGTGCAATGGGATTTGGAAGAATCCGAATGTTACATACCAGCGCGGTAATTTTTGCCTTCGTCTGTAATTCTTTTTTCTGCGGCGCTTATTACAGTATGCAGAGGTTGCTGAAAACCAGAATGTACAGCGATACACTTTCTTGGATTCATTTCTGGTCCTGGCAATTGATGATTATTGCAGTTGTTATTACTTTCCTTATGGGAATCAACACTTCAAAAGAATATGCTGAACACGAATGGCCAATTGATATTTTGATTACCATCTCTTGGGTGATTTTCGGAATTAATATGTTCGGTACGATTCTGAAAAGAAGAGTCAGACATTTATACGTTGCAATTTGGTTTTATATCGGAACTTGGATTGCCGTTGCGATGCTTCATATTTTTAATAATCTGGAAGTGCCTTTGTCATTCACCAGTTGGAAATCGTATTCAGCTTACTCAGGCGTTAAAGACGCTTTAGTCCAATGGTGGTACGGTCATAATGCGGTTGCATTTGTATTGACGACGCCAGTTTTAGGTTTGATGTATTATTTTTTACCAAAAGCAGCAAATCGTCCTGTATTTTCTTACAAATTATCCATTATTCACTTTTGGTCTTTGATATTTGTTTATTTGTGGGCAGGTCCTCATCATCTTCAATATACTTCTTTGCCGGCTTGGGCTCAGGCAGTTGGAACAGGATTTTCAATTATGTTGATTGCTCCATCTTGGGGAGGAATGTTGAATGGATTATTAACCTTACGAGGTGCTTGGGACAAAGTCCGAGAAGAACCAATTCTGAAGTTCTTTGTAGTTGCAGTTACCTGCTATGGGATGGCAACATTCGAAGGTCCATTATTAGCGACAAAATCCTTAAACAAAATTGGACATTATACAGATTGGGTAATTGGCCACGTGCATTTGGGAGCATTGGGTTGGAATGGATTTATGGCCTTCGGAGTTATCTATTATTTGGTTCCAATGATGTGGCAAAATGAATTATGGTCTAAAAAACTCGCCAATTGGCATTTCTGGTTAGGAACTTTGGGAATTATTTTCTACGCTGTTCCAATGTACATCGCCGGTTTTACGCAAGGTTTAATGTGGAAACAATTCAATCCAGACGGAACTTTGGTTTACAAAAACTGGCTGGATACAGTAACCGCTATTCTACCTTACTTCAAAATGAGATTTTTAGGTGGAATATTATATCTCGCTGGTGCAGTTTTAATGGTTGTTAATGTCTATAAAACAGCCAGAAAAGGTTCATTCTTAAAAAATGTGCCCGCTGAAGCTCCGGCTCTCGCCAATGTCAATCAAAGTAGAAAACAAGGTGAAGGTTTCCATCTTTGGCTGGAAAGAACACCACATCTTTTATCAATTTTAGCATTTGTTGCAATTGCTATTGGAGGAATTGTCGAAATCATTCCAACTCTAACAATGAGCAGTAATATTCCGCAAATATCAGCAGTAAAACCATATTCGCCGCTTGAGCTGGAAGGTCGAGATCTTTACATTCGTGAGGGTTGTAATTCCTGCCACTCTCAAATGATAAGACCTTTCCGTGATGAGGTAATGAGATTCGATGGAAAAAACGGACAATACTCAAAAGCTGGAGAATTTGTTTATGACAGACCATTTTTGTGGGGTTCCAAAAGAACTGGCCCGGATCTCCACAGAGAAGGACAAAGAAATCCAGATTCTTGGCATTTTAAACATATGTATAATCCGAGAATCACATCGGCAGGTTCTATTATGCCACGTTTTCCTTGGTTAATTACCAACAAATTAGACCGTTCTCAAATGGTCAATAAATTAACATTAATGAAAAATAGTTTTGATGTTCCTTATACAAAAGCTGAAATCGATTCTGCAAATCAATGGGCGGATAATCAATCCAAAGCGATTGTAAAGAGAATCTTTTCTGAAGCTGCAGATTTGAAAGGTCAAATGGAAGCGGAACGAAAATCAAAAGGAAACGATTTTGTCCCATTCGAACAAAGAGAAATCATTGCTATGATTGCCTATCTACAAAGATTGGGAACGGATATCAAAACCACAGAAATCAAAACTGCAAGTGTAGAATAATAACCGTGAAAACTTAATAAAATGAAAACAAGAACTCCCTTATCAATTGGTATTGCAGCCACATTAGGTGTAACTTTTATCATCTTCGAATTGTCCGATAATTCCAATTATCTATCCTCTCCTTTCTTTTGGGGATTGTTAGTTGTCATTATTTTTCTTTTTTTGATAATGAATTCTATTGGGGATTTGGTAGAAGACGCCCGATTCAAAAATTTATCAAACGAGGAGAAAGAAAAATATCTGAAAGAAAAAGCAATACCCTATTTTCAGAAACTTTGGAATTCAGCTTTCAAAAAACAATCAGCAAGTGAGGAAAAAACTTTGCTTATCGATCACGGTTTTGATGGTATCACAGAACTTGACAATGCTTTGCCAAAATGGTGGATTGGATTGTTCTACGGAACCATTATTTACTGCATGGTTTATCTGTTTGCTTTCACATTCACAGATTATGCCCATCCCGATGTAGAATATGAAGTTGAAGCTAAAACTCAACTCGCTTCAATCAAAGAGTACGAGAAAACTGCTCCAGCGATAGATATTGAAACAGCAGTTTACAGCGCTGACAATATTGCAGAAGGCGAACAGATTTTCAAAACCAACTGTATATCTTGCCATTCAGATTCCGGAAAAGGCGGCATTGGTCCCAATCTTACCGATAAAAACTGGATTAACATCAAACAAAAAAGTCTTTTCAAAAATGTATTTTGGATGCTGGAAAATGGTTCTCCTAATAATCCTACAATGCGACCTTTCATCAAAGACGGAATCATCACAGGCAGAGATGCAGAAAAAGTTGCGGCTTACATCTATCACATCAATCGTGAAAAAGCGCCAATTACAGAAGCTCAAGGCGGTGCTGCTCCACAAGGCGAAGAAGCGCATTGGGAAGAATAAAACTTATATCGAAAGTATGTTAGTAGGTCAGCCTAAAGCAAAAAATATAACTCCTGTCAGTAGAATGGTTATAAGTGTTTTTGATTTCATTGGTTTGAGTTTTTAATTAAGTTTTTTCAATTCTACCAATCCAAAATGCAGCCAAACTCCGAAAAACCCTGTTTTGGTTAAAAATGTTCCTTCTTTCTGAAAATCTACCGTTGTATCTGGTTTTGTCTGACAAATGAAAAAATGACCGCCATCGATACAGTTCATTTTTCCTTCCTGATAAAGCCTTGTCCAACCGAATTCTTTGTATTCATCATCCTTATCTTCAGGATTAAAAATAAACCGGCGAACCACTTCTGAGTCTCCCCTTTTATCTTTTTTGGAAATAACTGTCCATCTTTTCAAATCAACCTCAAATCTGGAAGGAACATTTTCGGGTTTTACATCTTTGGTTTTTGCAATCACTAATGTATCTAAAGCTGTTTTATCATCTTTCACCGAATAAACGGCGTAACTCCCACTCCAGATGTCTGCTTCAGAAGTATTTTGCGCTTTGAACAGAAATGAAAAATTCAATAAAATAAAGGTCAGTATTATTTTTCTCATTTGTTATTTTTTTTAATTCTATAAATTAAGAAGCGAATAAAAGCCAGAAGAGCCAAACAGCCCAAAAGAACAATCGTAAAAAGCTGGAAAAATGCTTCAGCAACATCCTGACTTTCCCCATCGCAATAGACTATATCGCCCCAAATATCAACTCCTTTTTGGCCTTCATACATCGTTTTGTCACAAGCGCAATATTCCGGGACGACAATTCCAAGATAGAACAGTAAAGCCGGAATAGAAATGAACAAAATCAGAACCGCAATGATTTTCAGAAGGTGAATATAATCAGCTTGTTTCATTTCTTTTGAGAATTGATCGATAATTAATTATAAAAATTACAAGAACAGACATTGTCAGAATGGGAAATAAGCTACAATACAAAGTTGCAAACAACTCCTCGGTCAAAAGATAAGTACTCCACGATGATTCTCTATCTACAAAAATCTCGTAATTCCAAAAGAACCAGGTCGCTGCTGTAAAAAATAATTCTGCCGCGATTTTTAGAAATCTATTATTGATTTTTGATATAAATGAAAAAATTAATGAAAGCAAAATTCCCGTAAGAATCGAATACAAAAATATATCCTCAAAGAAACTACATTCTAAACAATGGCTTGAAGTATTGTCCGACAAAAATCCCATTGCCCAATAAACCTGTAAAAACGTTCCTGCAAAAATGACAAGAAAGTAAAACGTTGAATTCTTCAGGAAAGGTAAAATTCTCATTTATAAAAGTTAGTTCTTAAAAATTCAAATCAGCTGAAACTTTGATATTCATAAGATAAAAAACGCATAAACAGGATTGAATTGTTTACACGTTTTTATAAGATTTTTATTGTTGCAATTAATTCAAAATAGGAACATCAACTTTCAGATTGGGATATTTGTCACCCAGTTTTTTGAGAAAGTCATTGGCGATGACGTTTTCCTGTACCACTTTCTGCATATCCATCGACAGCATATTGCTTGCCGTATTCACGTGAGTAAAAACAAGGGCCGAAAACAAAATCAGCTCTATCGGTTTATCATCCGTCGCTAAAGAGATTTTGTACGCTTTTACCGTATCACCTTTCTGTTTTGCAAAAGCTTTCATTGTTCCTTGCTGCGGAATCTCCACCAGGCTCGATTGTGAAAGCCTATGACTGTCAAATACCAAATGATTGCTGATATCGCCATCGGTATCGGTATCCAAAAGGTGAAGTTCATCATTACTCAAAATCAAATATTTCGGAGTCTGAACGGTTTGATATCGTACCGTTCCCAAAGTCGCCATACTTTTCAAAGAATCTTTCATCCCGTCTTTGATGGCAGTTGCGCCGGAATATTCAAGGTTTGCAAAATTGAATGCATCAATAGGTTTTCCGTTCATCTGGGTCTTCAGATAACTGTAATCCCCGTTCAGAAAATTGGATTTGTAAGTTTCTGCCCGTTGAAACTCTGATTTGAAATCTGTACTCTGCAGAGTTTGTTTCATCTTTTGCTTTTTAGCGTACATAAAATACATCACGCCGCCATAAAAAAGCACCATAAATCCGATAATAAAAAAAATTGTACTCATAGTTTTTGTGTTTTAAATTTATATTTTCGTAGGTTCTACTCTTTTTTTCTTCGAAGGAATTACGCCCCAGATCATAAAAGCAATAAGAAGCAATGCCACCAGCTTTCCACCATATCTTGTATAAAAAGGAAGTTTATTGAGGTCATCTTTTTTGAGTTTTTGAGAGGCTAAAATCGCATCCATTTCCTTATCCGGAATATTATAGAACTCATCCGCTTTTTCATCATAACCTACTAATTTTGGTTCTTCAATGACATATAACGGCAGGATATAAGCGATATTAAATTCTTTATGCAGGGTGGCAAGATCGAGATAGTTCCCATTGTTAAGTTTGTATTCTTCGGTATTGGGAAGGTCATAAACTTTTGTGAGTGCTTCTCTTTCGCCAATAGGGATTTTGGCTTTTGCCGATAGAAAATTGCAGGCAGAGAGCATCAATGCAGATGCCAGGAAAATTGGTTTTAAGTTCATCATTGTTTGTTTTTTTAGTTATACAATTTTTATATCAGAATAAAATTGTTCACTTTCTAAAGATAATTAAAATCATAAAAAATTGAAAATATTATTTGCAATTGTTGAAAAATTAATTACAATCTGGCTGTTTTATTATTTCATTTCCATCTTTTCAGCCATTTCTTTTCTCTTTCCGTTAGAGTTACTGCTTCAGGTTTATATTCAGGATTAGGAATGTACCACTCCATTGTTTTGTAAAACTGACTTAATTTCGGATTCTGAAAAACATAACCGCGTCTCGCAAATGGTAAATTCTTGAGTATTTTTCTTTCCAGATCATTTTTAGGTTCCGCAATATTTTCTTCCTGATAATAAGAGAACGGAATGTACCCCAAATCCTGAATTCCCAAATAGTTTTGAGCATACAAAAACAAATCACCATTGATTTTGAAATTCTTCTTCCGGAAAACAATGTTGCCTTTTTGCAGATGGAATTTTAACGCATCATTTTCGATAAAAGAATTTTTAATTCCTTTGATATCTTCGGTTTTTCCGATGCCGTTAATCTGCCATTCATTAGAATTTTTGAAGAACGTTTTGTTGATAGAAAATGTTTCAAACTCGCCAACATCAATAATCAATGTAAAATCATCAATCTGTTTATTCGCCCAACGATTGGCTGCAGTCAAAACATATTCAAATTCATAATTATAATCTATCGAACCAGAAACGTCATAATTGTAAGTATGCTTGATGATGTTGAGTCCTTTTTTGAAATTGGCTTCAAAATGATAGACGTAAAAGAAATCGACATTATTCCCGCTTTTGTTACCATTGAATTTGGCTAAATCCAAAGACTTTATCTTCCCATTTTTATTGTATAACGAGTCGGCAACGTAAGAAACATTATATTTCAAAACCGAATTATTGAGCTCCACCTTGAAATCTCTCATATACGGATGTTGCCCATTTTTTGGTGCGCCATCCACATCTCCTTCCGGCGAAAAAGCTTCAAAACCAACGGTGATTTTCTTGTCTTCTTTCGGATTGAAAAACTCATAATAAACCGTGACTTCAATTACCTGATTTCGCACTTTTTTCAGAGTTAAAATTTCCTTTTTGACCGTAATATCGGTTTCATTGATTGGAATCAACTGATTGCCTTTCGCGAAAAATGCACCGTCATTTGCAAAGGCCGAAACGCTTGTTAATATTAATACTATTTGAAGTAAAAACCTAGTCATCATTTTTTGTTTTAATTCAATTATCAATTCAATTTTTAAAAAGGTATCTCAACTTGTCTTCCCTTATAAACGTCGTTTCCGATTTTGAATAATGCGACATAAGAACCCGCTCCGTCGGAATTGGACAAATGGATGTATATCGAATTATTTACTTTGTCATAATAACATTCGGTGTAACCATTGTTGGGATTGAAAAGGTCTTCGATATCTTTCTTGGGGATTTCGATTTTCTGATTTCCTATTTTCACAGTAATAGACTGGTAATAACTTTTAGGAATTGTTCCGTCTGTTCCCCACATTTCGCGGCTTTTGTATTTTGTGATTGGAAAATCTGTCTCAGAAAAGTATTTTTTGTTGGATTCATAATCAAAATCACCCGTTTTGATATTGATATCGATATCGTTTAAATGAAAAACCGCCTTGTTATCGTGAGTATCTACAGAAGGTATTTTCTCAAGATCTTTGATATATTTGATCCTTGAACGATGTATATAACCGGATTTTCTATTGTTATCAAAGCTAATATTCAACCAATCCGTGTCTAAATCTTCAAAAATAAAAACTGCTTCTCCCGATTTTATCTTTCCGATGATTTTGCTGTTCGTTGACTCTTTTTCTCTCACATTCACGTAACCGTCTTTATCGACAATCACAGCAAAATTGCAAAATGACGTTATATCATCTTCTTCAGAAATTGGCTTTGTTTCTGTAATTTTTTGAGGTTCTTTTTTTTCAATTGTCTTCTGCTTTTCTTCTATGCAGGATTGCAAAGTGAAAATTATAATTAATAATAAAAACTTCTTCATTTCAATCATTTAAAATTCTATTTCCACCATTTCTCATTCTCTTTCTTCTTTCCCAGATTGGTATCCAACTCCGTTTCGCCATACATTGAAAGGATATAATATTTCCAGCCTTTGTCAAAATATTTTGGATCCGGCGAAAATTCTCCCGCTCCAATATCCAAATCACCACTTTCCGGAATTCTGTAATCGCCCCAGTTGCATTTTTTTGAAACGCCTGTTTTATAGCTTATCCATTTTCCTTTAAACTCATTATTACTAAAACCATCCGTATCATAAGCCAAAGAATTATACTTGAGTTTATTTTTATCAATGATGTATCCCACAGTCATTGTACCTTTGATAGAACCTGTGGAAGTCATTTTCCGGTCTTCATAAAAATTGATTTCGCAGGTGGCAAAACCTTGAAGATGACTCGGGAAATCGATATTCTTTCCAATCGTGGCACTTTTAATAGTCAACGTTCCCTGAAAAGGTCGAATTGTTTCTTTAACTTTAGTTTTTCCTTGAACAATATATTCGTAAGGATTATTTTTATTCTTAATTACAGAAATAAAATGGATATGAAACCTTTGATAATCATTCCCAATATAACCAATAGGTTCAGGTCTTTTCAAAATTTCATTATCATCCGCAACAACAGTTTCAGCAGTAAGAATCCTTGAAATATCATAGTTCTTAATATCGTTGTAAAAGTCATTACTCTTGTTTTGAGCAAAATTTTTACCCAAACAAAACATTAACAGCAAAATAAAAAAATTGATTTTCATAGCACAATTTTTAGTTTAACTAATGAGTTTCAATGGCTTTAACTTTCCCTGTTTTCTTGTCAAAAGTAATTTTGTAATTAGGTCCGCCATAAAACAAAACAAGGGTTAAAGTATTATCTGTTTCACTATCAAATCGGATGTCTTTCGCCAAGCTAATCCTCAAATTTCCATCATTTTTAAAAATATCGTGATCTGTAGAATGGATAATTTGCTGTTCAAAAATTCCTTTTTTCTCAATGATTTCCAGCCAAGGACGCGTCATCACGCTGTAACCAACAATCTGAACTCTATAATTTTGATTCAGATCTTTCTGCATTCTGGAACCGAAAGGTGTCATCGCAAAAAATATGGTGTAAAACGGCAGCATCATCGGTAAAATACTCAGGATCAATGCCACGATCAATGTTCCTAATAATAATTTCGCCAATAGTTTTTTCCAAAACAGAACGATCACTGCAAAACTTGTTAAGATCCAAAGCCAAAACACAATAACATCGCTGTAATAACCTGCAAAACTGATTTTCCAGAAATAATACAGCACGCTATCTGACACCAAAAGTATCGAGAGAACTAAATATATTTTTAGTATTATTTTTTTCATCGGTTTAATTAAATTTTGTGTTTATACATTTAGATTTTACTCCAAATAAACAAAATCTCCCGAACTCACTTTTCCAAAAATCTCATTTTGAAATTCTTTTTTGATGATAAATAAATACGCTTTGTAATGGGGATTTTTGTCTCCTCCAATCTTCAAAGTGCTTTTTTCATCATCAAAAACTAAGTTATACTTTATGATTCTGTCTTTCAGTTGCCAAGTGTAGATGTCAAAATTTTGTCCAACAAATTCACCTTTGGTTTTCTTTGAGTTTCCGTATTTTTTGTTGAGTTTAGAAACAAAATTTTCCGTTTTATCTTTATTGGTTTCTCCGGCAACTGCATTGATGAGCATTAATTTCCCATCCATATTCGTTACAAAATTGATAGCATTGAACTCAAAATCATCAAAATTGGCAAGAACATCACGAGTAGAAAAACTACGTTGTCTATATTCAACTCTTACAGGTTTTTCGCTTCCGATAAATTCACCGTCAGAAATAGTATCAGCCTCAATCATTTCAGATTTCACCTGATAATATCCACTATACTCTTTGCTTTTGGTATTTTCGGAAAGAAGGGTTGAAATATTGGTGTTGAAATCGAAATTTTCCAATTGTAAAGCTCCATCAGCAAGTGATTTTGCTCCAGATTTTTCTTGTCCGTTGCAGGAAAGCACAAATGGTAAAATAATAAATATTGATAGTATTCTTTTCATTGTATTAAGCTAATGGTTCTCGTTTTAATAATATTATTTTTTCAAATATAAGTTGAGCGAACTACAATTCGTTATATTTTAAACAATTTAAATATAAAATCATTCCTAAGTAAGATATATACTACATATTATTGTTTTTCCATTCTTTTTTTATCAAAACTGATACGATTATCAAAAGCTGGGTAAGGATTTTCCCAAATATCTTCCTCGGTATTATAATGACCTTTCAATTGTATAATTTTGTTTTCTTCGGAATTACGTTCAACCGATGATATAAATTAGAACCATTTACAATCCGTTTGAGACAATTTATGATTCGTAGTAAATAGAAAACTTAGGATATACTTTCTATTTTGTCGATTTTCCAATGACCATCTTCCTTTTTGAGTGTATATTGGTAAGTCATTCCACAAATATCCAGGTGAAATTTCACAAATCTGGAGAAATCATTTTCAGAAATAGAACTGAATTTAACCTTATCAATATTCTTTAAATCAGATTCATAATCGTCCTGGGTCATAAAGAAATAATCATAATCAAATCCGAAAGGCGGACCGTCATTTTCTGGATCTTGTTTGAAATGCTCATCGCCTTCAACATATTTCTGACGATATTGACTAAGAAAATTCTGAGTAAATAATTTCGAATTCGAAAGGAATTTCACCTCCTTATCCACTTGTTTGAAATCAACATAATAGTTTTCCGCATCTTCATTTTCTGAAAGAATGCCACCTTTGATGCTATGAAATTTATAAAGCATATTCTGATTGGTTTTATACCAATTCAAAAAATCCTTTACAGTCTGGATGTCTGAATTATTCTTTATTATTGATGTTTCTCTATTATTTACTGATTGGCGAGTTGTTTTTTCAACGGTATTCTTTTCGCAGGATTGTGTTGCAAAAAGCAGACATAATAAAAGAGTTGTTGTTATTAGTTTTTTCATTATTGTGTTTTTGATTTTCTTAATTAATTATCGGAATATTAAGTATTACCGTTGTTCTATCATTTTTAATAACTCTAAGGCTTCCTTTTCTTCAACATTTTATTAATCTTTTTCTTACTACAAATTCACCTTCTATTATGCTTATTTTTAATCATTTGTTGTTTTTTGTAAAAATATTGATTTTGATAAGGAAACTGCATTCTTTTGTAGTTTTTTCTAATGTGCTTTATTTTAGCTTCCTAAATCCAACTATTATAAATAAATAATGCCAATAGAAATCTATTAGCGTCACTTATGAATTTCTAATATTTAATCGATTTTTTTAGTAACTTATATTCTAAACAAGAACAAACTCCCCACACCCAGCTCACTTTCAACCGAAATCTGTCCTCCTTGGGCTTCAACAAACTGCTTGCTGATACTCAATCCCAATCCAGTCCCTTCTTTTTTTGTACCCGGAATTCTGAAATATCGATCGAAAATTTTATCAAGATATTGTTCTTCTATTCCACGACCAAAATCCCTAACTGAAAATTTGACTTTATCATTTTGATTTCGAACATCTATCTCAACTTCTGAGTTTTCGTAAGAATATCGGATGGCATTTGACAAAAGATTATTGAGAACCCAAGACGTTTTTTCTTCATCGGCAAAAATATTTGTCAACCCATCTTCTACTTTAATTTTGATATTAATTTGCTTTTGCTCAGCTGCTGATTTATTGGCATTTACAGCATAATCAATGATATCTTGAACATTAGTAAATTTTGAATTGATTTGTATAGAACCACTTTCTACCTGAGCGATATTCAATAATTCACCTGTAATTTTTAAGAGTCTGTTAGAGTCTTCTTTGATTCCGTTCACTAGGTTTTTCTGTTCATCATTCAGGTTTCCGATTCTTTCATTTTCTAATAGTTGAAGTCCCATTTGGATGGAAGAAATTGGGGTTTTGAATTCGTGCGAAACCGTTCCTAAAAAGTTGGTTTTAGCCAAATCCAATTCTTTGAAAGGTGTAATATTTCGAAGCATAATTACTTGACCAATAAATTGACTGTTTTTTTCACCAGTTGGAATAACATTAATGTCAATGATTTCTTTTTCAAAATAACTTTCCTTTCCGTCTGCATAAATTTTCATCGGTTCTTTATCTGAAATATTGTTTGTAGATTGAATCATTTCTTTAATCAAATCCCGCACTAAATCATTGTTCACCGCCACCTCCTGAATCAATTTCCCGACAAAATTTTCTTTTCTAAGGCCTGTAATTTTCAACGCTTCGTCATTTACGAAAAGTACTTTTTTATTTTCATCAATACCAATTACAGGATCGTGCATGTTATCAATCAAAGTCTCGATGCGTTTTTTGCCTCTGATGATTTTGTCCAGTTTACTTTCAGAGTATTCCTGAAGCTTTTCAGCCATTGTGTTGAAGGATTTTGCCAATTCTCCGAACTCACTTCTGCTTTCAAAATGAACCCGTTCTTTATAATTCTGATTTGCTATTTGCCTGATACTTTCAGTGAGCGTTTTGATTGGATTTGCAATATTGGAAGGCAGATTTACCAACAAAATGAAGGCAATGATAAAACATAACATTCCAGCGACTGAAATTACCATAATCGCGCTTTTAGCCGTAGAATCTGCAATACTGCTTTTATGTTCAATCGCACTCATATTGAGTTGCATCAATTCAGCAATATCTTTTCTTATCGATGATTGAAGAATCGTATTTTTTGAATCTTTTTTTAAAGCCTGAAAATGAATCACAACATTATCTGTAGCTTCTTTCTCTCCCGGTTCAGTCACATTTTTTTGTTGATTTTTCAAATGTTTTTCAAACACATTGAAAGCGAGTGGATCCGTATTGATTTCTTCCAAAGCAAGAAGCATATTGCGGGAATACTCCAGAGTATTGTAGTTGGCTTTCAGAATGTTATTCGTATCTTTTTTCAATTGATTGATATACCATCCGCTCAGAACAGACAGGATGAATATCATTATAAAAAGAAGACCAACACCGATGTTAAGTTTTGTTTTAATTTTCATTATGAAAGAATGACTAAATCTATATTTTCTTTTGACAATCTGTTAAGTAAAGAATTGAAAGTATCCGTCGCCACAATTATTTTCCAAAGATTAAGATGCGGCTTTCCGATGCAGACTGTCGTGATTTTCCGTTCTTCGCATTGTTCCATTATGGTGTGAGCGATATTTGTACCTTCAACCTTTATAATTTCAGCGCCTAATTCTGTTGCTAATTTAAAATTATTAATCAAATGTCTTTGCTTGTCCAGCGCTATTTTATCTGCACGTTCTCTAGGAATCTGAACATAAAGCAAACACCATTGGCTGTTATAATAATTGGCTAATCTCGCCGTTTTTCTAATGACATTTTTCGCCGTTTTTTCGTTGGAACTAATGCAAGCCAAAAACTTTTCTTTCCTGATATTTTTGATGGATGAAACTTCGGTTTCCACCTTCCGCTGAACTTGGGAAGCTACTTCTTTCAAAGCCAATTCACGCAGTTGAAGGATATTTTCACTTTTGAAAAAATTACTAAGTGCAGAATTGATCTTAGATTGGTCATAGATTTTCCCTGCTTTCAATCGGTCAATCAATTCTTCTGCTGTCAAATCAATATTCACTACCTCATCAGCCTGAGCCAAAACACTGTCAGGAATTCTTTCTTTGACTTCAATATCAGTAATGTTTTTCACGTCTTCATTAAGACTTTCGATATGCTGAATATTGACTGCGCTGATGACATTGATGCCAGATTCCAGAATCTCCATCACATCCTGCCATCGTTTCTCGTTTTTGCTACCTTCGATGTTGGTGTGCGCCAACTCATCCACAATCACGACTTCCGGACGTAGATTGATGACCGCCTGTACATCCAACTCATCCAACTCTTTTCCTTTATAAAACAATGTTCTTCTGGGAATCACCGGAAGTCCGTCAAGCAAAGCGTGTGTTTCTTTTCTGTTATGAGTCTCGATATATCCAATTTTTACATCGATGCCGTTTGACAAAAGTGTATGCGCTTCCTGAAGCATTCGGTAGGTTTTTCCTACACCGGCGCTCATTCCGATGTAAATTTTGAATTTTCCCCGTCTTGATTTTTTGATTAAATCGAGGAAGTCCTGCGCAGATTTTTTCTCATCCATAATTTTTTCGGTGGTAAGAAGTTAAAAGTAAAAGGTAAAAAGTATTGGATTGAAGTTAGTTAGTTTTTAGTTAATTAGTGCCAAATTTTTAACATTCACCTTTAACTTTTAACCTCTCACTTCTCACCATTTAAAAACTAACGGCCAACGATGTCACTGCCGAAAAATTATTGTTCTTAAAAGCATCATTTCTGGTCAGGAAAATTTGGTCTTTGCTGTTCAAATTTTTGATTTCTGTTCGCCAAACCAAATTCGGAAGAATCCAGTAATCGGCGTTCAAAGAATATCCAAAAGTTTGAAAACCATTATCCGTCCCAGTCGAGATGATGACGCCTTTTTTATCTTGATAATACTCACCTCTCACAGCAAAACTCAGCTTTCCTGTCGGACTGAATTTCGCAATAATCAAGGGCGAATACCAAACATTATATTGCTCACTTCCTTTCGCTTTTTGTTCCGCGCCAACATCAAATCCTGTTGTCAACGCCAACTTATCCGTCAATTGAAAAATGCCGTAAAAATTATGGAAATATCGCATTTGTCTGAGGCTGTCCGGTTTATCATTCCCGATGAATGAACTGCTGTTCAAGGTGATTTTTTCGGTCGGTTTATAAGTTAATTGATGACCGAACGCCACAGTAGCATTGCCTTCAATTCTCTGGATTCTTTGCCAACCATTCAGCACCAAACCGCTTAAAAACCATTTTCCTGAATTGCTGGTGTAAGAAATCTTGGCTCCACTTTCAAAGTAAGGCGAATTTTCCGCCTGCAGGCTCCTGGTCAACGCCCAGCAATCTTTGCTTACCGCACTTTCAAAACCGATGTGAGAAGGTAAAATCCCTGCATCAATCCAAAGATTTTTTGATTTTGAAATTTTCACGCCAACATTGGCTTCATAGATATTTTTCAGCACACCAGATTCCGCAGAATAATTAGCATTCATATAAGTTCCGGTTGCTAATGAGAGATTGGCTCGGAGTTTATCGGTTTCATAATTGGCCTTGATGAAGCCTAAGTTCAGATTGACTTCATTGTTTCTGTTGTGGCTGTAAATAAATGAAGGACGTGAATTATTTTTAGGATTATTAGCATCGAACTGATAATATAATTCTGCGTAGCCAGATATTTTCAGTGGTTTGTTTTCTTCCTGTGCAAAAAGCATAGTGGATAATCCAAGCATAGAAAATGCCAGTTTTATAGTTGTTTTCATTCTTTAATTTTTCGTAATTATTTCAAACCGTCTAAAGCAATATTGAGTTTCAGAACATTGATTTTTTCTGTACCGAATATTCCCAGAAAAGGTTTTTCTGTATTGGAAGTGATTAATTTCTCAATTTGATTTTCATTAAGATTTCTGATTTTTGCAATTCGTTTAGCTTGAACATTAGCTGCTTGAACAGAAATATTCGGGTCCAATCCACTTCCGCTTGCTGTGACCAAATCAGAAGGGATTTCTGATTTTTTGACATCCGGATTATGTTTCAAAAAGTTGTCTATTCTTTCCTGAACCGTTTTAAGATAATCAGGATTGTTCGGACCTTTGTTGCTTCCTCCTGCTCCGGCTGCATTATAATCTACAGCGGAAGGACGCGGCCAGAAATATTGGTCTTCCGTAAAGGCTTGACCAATATTGGCGTAATATTTTTTATTATTGAAAGTCAGAATTTCGCCTTTTCCATTGTTGGGAGAAAACTGGGCGATTCCAAAAACGATTAAGGTATAGAATCCAGCAAAGAATACGAGGCAAACTACTGTGAGTCTGATGGCTGGTAATATATTTTGTTTCATTTTGATTGATTTTTATTTTAGTTAAAAGTTAGAAGTCAGATGTTAGATGTTAGATGATGAATTAGTAATTAACTTTTATAATGTTGTAGTGGTTTGCCCTAAAACTAGCAACCTCACCAATTTTCACCTTTTACTTCTCTCATCTAAAAGAATAACGATACCAAAAGGTCTATGATTTTTATCCCAATGAAAGGAATCAAAACGCCTCCCAAACCGTAAATCAAAAGGTTTCTTCTGAGCAATGCACTGGCACCAATTGGTTTGTAAGCAACGCCTTTCAGAGCCAGTGGAATAAGCATCGGAATGATAATCGCATTGAAGATAACTGCTGATAAAATGGCGGTTTCCGGAGAATGCAGATTCATAATATTAAGACCTTGGAGCGCCGGAATCGACGCGATGAACAACGCCGGAACAATGGCAAAATATTTTGCGACATCGTTGGCAATACTGAACGTCGTCAAGGTTCCGCGGGTCATCAAAAGCTGTTTTCCGATTTCCACGATTTCAATCAGTTTGGTCGGGTCGTTGTCCAAATCCACCATATTTCCGGCTTCTTTCGCCGCCTGAGTTCCACTGTTCATTGCTACACCGACATCAGCTTGAGCGAGTGCGGGAGCATCATTGGTTCCGTCGCCCATCATTGCAACCAAACGGCCTTCTGACTGTTCTTTCTTGATGTAGTTCATCTTATCTTCCGGTTTAGCTTCCGCAATGAAATCATCCACACCAGCTTTTTCAGCGATGTATTTAGCAGTCAAAGGATTATCCCCAGTTACCATCACCGTTTTAATTCCCATTTTTCTCAAGCGTTCGAAACGTTCCTGAATGCCCGGTTTGATAATATCCTGAAGCTCTACAACGCCTAAAACTTTTTCGTTTTCCGAAACGACTAAAGGTGTCCCTCCGTTGCTCGAAATATTTTTTACGGCTTCTTCTGTTTCTTTCGGAAATTGATTTCCTGCTTTTTCCACCAAATTTCGGATGGCGTCAGAAGCACCTTTTCGGATTCGGATATTGTCATAATTGATACCTGAGCTTCTTGTTTCCGCCGTAAACTTGATGAATTCCGAATTGTTGATTTCATAACTTAAAGGATTAACACCAGCTAATTCTATGATGGATTTTCCTTCAGGTGTTTCATCAGCCATTGAACTTAATACAACAGCTTTCGTGAAATCTTGTTCATTAATTCCGTTAACCAAATGAAAGTGAGTCGCTTTTCTGTTTCCGATGGTGATGGTTCCTGTTTTGTCCAACAAAAGAACATCTACGTCACCAGCCGTTTCTACCGCTTTTCCACTTTTCGTAATCACGTTGGCTCGCAAAGCTCTATCCATTCCTGCAATTCCGATGGCTGACAATAATCCGCCGATGGTAGTTGGAATTAAACAAACAAATAATGAGATAAAAGCCGCAATTGTAATGGGTGTGTGTGCATAATCTCCGAATGGTTTCAATGTCACAGTAACGATGATGAAAACTAAGGTAAATCCTGCTAAAAGAATTGTTAAAGCAATTTCGTTGGGTGTTTTTTGTCTGGAAGCACCTTCTACCAAAGCAATCATTTTATCCAGAAAACTTTCGCCAAGTTCTGTCGTAACTTTTACTTTTATTCTGTCTGACAGAACTTTAGTTCCGCCTGTTACACTGCTTTTGTCGCCACCGGATTCTCGGATTACCGGTGCACTTTCTCCTGTGATGGCGCTTTCATCAATAGTAGCAAGACCTTCGATAATTTCTCCATCGGATGGAATAATATCGCCAGGTTCACAAAGAAACACATCACCTTTTTTTAGCGAGTTAGAAGTTGTAAGTAAGAAGTCAGAAGAATTCAAATCGAAAAGACTTTTTACATTCAACATCTCTCTTTTCACCATTTTTGCGAGCGTTTCTTCCCTTGTTTTTCTAAGTGAATCGGCTTGAGCTTTTCCTCTAGCTTCAGCGATAGCTTCGGCAAAATTGGCAAAAAGCAAAGTGATAAAAAGAACTGCAGTCACGACAATATTGTAAATCAAACTTCCCTGATTTTGTTCTCCTGCGGCAATCCAGATGCAAACGCCAGCCATTACCAGCGTTCCTACCCAAACCATAAACATTACCGGGTTACGGAACATTTTAGCTGGATTTAGTTTTATAAAAGATTGTTTCAAAGCTTCGTTGACGAGTTCTGCCTGAAACAAATTGTTATTATTTTTCATTGTTTTATGAGTTAAAAGTAAGATGTGAAATGTGAGAAGTTTTTAATCGATCACAATTAGATTATTTTAAAGGTTATGCAATGATCCAAAATTCCATATTAAAATTTTTTTTTAGTTTTATTTATAAAAACATTTGATGAAACCACATAGAAATTTGAAAGCCTGGAGCGACAGCATTTCATTAATAAAAGAGATTTATGTAATTACTAAATCATTTCCTAGAGAAGAACTTTTTGGCATCACTTCGCAGATGCGCCGAGCAGCATTGTCAATTCCACTGAATATTGCTGAGGGGGCAGCAAGAACTAGTAAAAAAGAATTTATTCGTTTTCTGGACATTGCCATTGGTTCTATTGCTGAGCTGGACACTCTATTTATTATTTCATCTGATTTAAAGTTTTTATCTGATGACGAATTTCGTTTACTAAATGAAAAACTTGATTTAATCGGAAAACTGGTTTATGGATTAAAGCGTAAGTTGCTTAGTGCGTAAGAAGTCAAATGTTAGATGTCAGAAGTTTGATGTAAAAACCAATCACAGAATATTTTGTCAGTGATTTGCTTCTTACTTCTTGCTTCTCACTTCTCACCCACCAAAATATTCTGCGATTGGACCTAATGCCAAAGCCGGAAAGAAAGATAAAGCTGCAACCAATGCAATGACCGCAAAAACCATTAATCCGAATGTGGAAGTATCGGTTTTCAAAGTTCCTGCACTTTCGGGAATGTATTTTTTAGCAGCTAAACTTCCTGCAATCGCAACCGGACCAATAATTGGAAGATATCTTGCCATCAACATCACGATTCCACAGGCAATATTCCAGAATGGTGTATTGTCTCCTAAACCTTCGAAACCGCTTCCGTTATTGGCACTTGATGAGGTGAATTCATAAAGCATTTCGCTGAAACCGTGAAACCCAGGATTGTTGAGCCAGCTTGCATAAGCTTCAGGATTATGGGCATAAGTATAACTTGCAATCGCTGTTCCTGCAAGAATCAAAAATGGATGAAGAAGTGCAATCATCATTGCGATTTTCATTTCTTTAGCTTCAATTTTTTTTCCGAGGAATTCTGGCGTTCGGCCAACCATCAATCCACTGATGAAGACAGCGAGAATAATAAATATATAGAAATTGAGAAACCCAACACCTACACCGCCGTAGAAACAGTTGACCATCATTCCGAGCAGTTGATTCATTCCACTAATCGGCATAAAACTGTCGTGCATAGAATTGATACTTCCTGTAGAAATGACGGTAGTTGCGATGCTCCAATAAGCCGAAGCTGCAGAACCAAAACGAATTTCTTTCCCTTCCATATTGCCCATCGTTTGAGAAATTCCCATTTGAGAAATATTTGGATTTCCATTGACTTCTGAGACAATTGTAGGAATCGTAAGAATCAGAAAACCAATCGTCATTACACCAAAGACTGTCCACGCCAATTTTCTTCTTTTGATTACATATCCCATCGCAAAAATCATTGCTAACGGAATCAGCATTTGGGTAACAATCTCAACAATATTGGTAAAGTAATTTGGATTTTCTAGTGGATGAGCTGAGTTGGGACCAAAAAATCCACCTCCATTTGTTCCCAAATGTTTGATGGCCACAAATGCAGCAACTGGACCGCGGCTGACTTCGACTTTATCACCTTGTAAATTAACAATCGAATCTTTGCCTTCAAAAGTCATCGGCGTTCCATTGAATGCCAACAGAGAGGCAACTATGATTGCAATTGGTAACAAAATTCTTGTACAACTTCTTATAAAAAAGAAGTAAAAATTTCCTAATCTCTCAGTAGTTCTTTCCTTCATCGCTATAAAAACAACAGCTGCCACAGCCATTCCGCAACCTGCAGAAATGAATTGCCAAAGCATCAATGTCAATTGTCCTAAATATGACATTCCTGTTTCGCCTGAATAATGCTGAAGATTGGTATTGGTCACAAAGCTTACCGCTGTATTAAATGCTAAATCACCGCTCATTGACGGATTGTTGTCGGGATTCAATGGAAGCCAGTCCATATTGGTTAGAACAAACATTGCCACTAGAAACCAAACTAGATTAATAGTTAATAGAGCGATCAAATGTTGTTTCCAAGTCATTTCCTTTTCCGGATCGATACCTGAAAGTTTGTAGAAAATGTTGTCTATGGGATTTAAAATTTTATTCAGCCAAGTTTTTTCATTACTGAATATTTTGCCAATGTATCTTCCCAATGGTATCGCAAGAGAAACAGCGAGAAAGAACATTAATATAATTCCTAAAATTTCTGAGTTCATTTTTTTTAATTTGAAGTGAGTGAGAAGTAAGAAGTGAGAGGTAAAAGAAAGCGGCACAGACCTTCTGACTTTTTACCATAAACTTTTCACCTTTTTAAAATTTTTCCGGTTTTACAAGCACGTAACACATATATGCGAAGACGGCAATAGCAATGATAAATAATGCAGTCATATTTTTTCGAAGTATTTGACGGTTAGAAAAAAGATTACGAACAGAAGTAGTCCTGTAATGATTAATAGTGTTGTCATTTTAAATTTTTATGAAAATTGAATAATTGCCGCAAATACAAAAACACTGAGAATCACAGTTAGATTGACGATTAGAATCTGAAGATTATGTTTTGAGTTGGAAGCTTTCCACTGTTCCCAATTCCCTTGATTTCGGTTTTTCATTGTTTGGAAATTTATAATCCGGATTTGTAAACCTGACGGAAATAAGCTTTCTGTAGACCAACAGGAATTTTCTCGAAAATGAGATTTTTGTAAACTCTGTCGCAAGAAAAAGTGAGTCTATCCAAAGAATAAATAAAAATAGACTCTACCGCATTCTTCAATGTTTCGTCTCCTTTTCTGTAGATCTCATTCATTTTGTTGAGACAATTTATCAATACTATTTTGTCTTTCCTTTGTATCAGTTTCTGGATTTGTTTTGTGAAAACATTGATGACCATAAAAGAATTTTTGGTCTTGTAGATTTCTTTGAACTCTTCTTCGGACTCAGGTGCAACTTTGATGATTTCCTGAATGGCTTCTGTGTGATTCATTTTATTATTATTTTGAACCAGTTATGCCAAGATATATTCCCTTTAAGAACTTAATCATCCTATCAATTGCAAATCAATTAATTAAAATTTATTTTTGAAATTTGGACAACAAAAAAGCCTATCAAAATGATAGGCTTTTTCTCAATATGATAATTAATTTAAGATATTTTGTATTCCTCTATTTTGCGATATAAAGTTGCAATTCCTATTTCCAGCAAACGCGCAGCTTCAGCTTTATTTCCTTTAGTATAATTAAGAGTTTTCTGGATATGAATTTTCTCCGCACTTGCCATAGAAAATGCTGACAAGGATTTGTTGCTAGAAGTATCAGATGTCGACAATTGCTGCAAATCGAAAGGTAAGCTTTGAATTGTTAATTCCTGACTATCTTCCAGAATTACGCTTCTCTCTATAACATTCCTAAGTTCACGAATGTTTCCTTTCCAAATATGCTTTTTCAACACATCCAAATATTCTTTGGAAATCGATGTAATTTTCTTTCCGATTTTTTGTGTGAATTTTCTCAAAAAATAATTAGCAAGTTCCTCAATATCTGAAGTTCTCTCACGCAAGGATGGCAGAACAATACTGAATATATTAATTCGATAAAACAAGTCTTCACGGAAATTTCCTTTGTCGATTTCATTTTGCAAATCTCGATTCGTTGCAGCAATTATTCTTACATTAACTTTGGTAGGTTTGCTGTCTCCAACTTTCAGAAACTCGCCAGATTCTAAAACACGAAGTAATTTTGCCTGTAAATCCAATGGCATCTCTCCTATCTCATCAAGAAAAACAGTTCCGTTATTGGCTTCTTCAAAAATTCCTTTTGAATCTTTCATTGCGCCAGTGAAAGCTCCCGCCTTATGACCAAACAATTCGTTTTCCAATAATTCTTTGCTGAAAGCCGAGCAGTTGATGGCTACAAAATTTTGCTTATTGCGATTACTTGCATTATGAATAGCCTGCGCAAAAACTTCTTTTCCAGTTCCGGTTTCCCCATTTAGCAAAACTGTTGCATCAGTTCCAGCCACTTTTTTAGCTGAATCGATAGCGAACTGAATCAGTCTTGATTTTCCGATGACATTGTCAAAAGATTGTTTGTTGTCGAGTTGTTTTTCCAACTGTAAAACTCTCCTATTGAGAACAACTTTTTCTAACGCTTTATAAACAAGAGGAATAATTTTGTTGTTGTCATCACCTTTTGTAATATAATCGAAAGCGCCGTTTTTAATTGCCTGAACACCATCCGGAATATTGCCGTAAGCCGTCAAAAGAATAGTTTCTACTGAAGGATATTTCTCTTTAATAATTTTAGAAAATTCAACACCGCTTCCATCGGTAAGTTTGACATCGCTTATAACAACATCAATATCAGAAACTTCTAATCGCTTTTTTGCATTTTTCAAATCAGAGGCCTGAAAAACTTCAAAACCTTCCAAACTGATAATTCTGGAAAGTAAAGTCCTGATTTTTTCTTCGTCGTCTATGATTAGGATTTTGTTCAATGGCTGAGATTATGATGCAAATGTAAATATTGTATTCAAAACTTACTAAATTAATTAATATTGAATTATTATTACAAACGATAGACTAACTAAAAACCCGTAACTTTGTGAGCATGAATCAGGATACTATTTGTGCGCTGGCAACAGCTAACGGAATTGGAGCTATTGGAATCATTAGAGTTTCCGGAAATCAATCTTTTGAAATTGTCAATAAAATATTCGAAGGTAAAAATCTGGAAAAGGTGGAATCGCACACAGTTCATTATGGTTTTATCAAGGATGAAGATGAAACGATTGATGAAGTAATGATCTCTGTTTTTCACGCACCAAAAACTTTCACGACAGAAAATTCTGTAGAAATTTCTTTCCACGGCTCGCCTTACATTGGTAAAAAAATTCTTGAAGCCTTAATTAAAAATGGCGCAAGAATGGCGAAAGCGGGAGAGTTCACAATGCGCGCTTTTATGAATGGCAGAATCGATTTGTCTCAAGCTGAATCTATTGCAGACCTGATTGCGTCTGAAAACGAAGCTTCAAGAAAAGTAGCTTTGAATCAATTAAAAGGCGGAATTTCGAACGAAATTTCATTCCTGAGAAATGATTTGCTGAACTTCACTTCTTTAATAGAATTAGAACTTGATTTTGCTGAAGAAGATGTGGAATTTGCTGACAGAACCGCACTTAAATCCTTACTTTATAAAATAGAGGATAAGCTAAATTCTTTGATTGAAAGTTTCCAGTACGGAAATGCCATTAAAAATGGAACGGCAGTCGCAATTATTGGAAAACCGAATGCTGGAAAATCCACTCTTCTCAACGCACTTTTAAAAGAAGAGAGAGCAATTGTAAGCAATATCGCAGGAACAACTCGTGATACGATTGAAGAAATTCTCCATATCAAAGGTCATGCATTCCGTTTAATTGACACAGCTGGTTTACGCGAAACATCAGACGAAATTGAAGCGATTGGGGTAAAAAAAGCTAAAGAAAAAGTAGAGAATGCTGAGATTTTAGTTTATCTGGCTGATGCCGGAACTGAGGATTTTTCAGAAGATATAGAAATGATAAAGTCTCTATTGAGAGTTGATCTGAAGTTGATTATCTGTGCTACAAAAATTGATGAAGTGATTCCAACTCAATATGAAAAATTAGAACAGATTTTCAGAAACGAAATCTCCACGGATTTTGATTTTATAAAAATATCAGCCGTTGAGAACCAGAATATTCAGGATTTGAAAAATGAGTTATCTTCCTACATAGAGCATCTGAAATCAGAAGAGGGAAATGTTGTCATTACCAATCAACGTCATTATGAAGCTTTGCAAAAATCCTTGAATTCAGTTGAACGAGTTGATGATGCGGTGAGTTCGCAAATCACAACGGAACTTTTGGCTTATGAACTTCGTAATGCTTTAGAATATCTTGGCGAAATATCTGGGGAATTCAGCAATGATGAGGTTTTAGGAAATATTTTTTCGAAGTTTTGTATCGGGAAATAATTTAGCTTTTCTTTGATTTCTTTTTATTTATTTTCTTTGATTACCAACCATTTATACAAATTTTATTTTCTCTTTTTGGAGTTTATTTATATATTTGTACACCTGGTGTACACCTCGAACTACAAAAAGCAGTGCAAAGGTGTACAAATGTACACCTTAAATAAAAGATATGAATATTACTTTAAAACAGAAAAATTTAGCTGATGGAAGGATTAGTCTTTTCATTGAGTATTACAAGGGTTCTTCTACTAATGCACAAGGAAGAAGAGTTCACCTGCGAAATTTTGAGTATTTAAAACTGTATTTGCACCCCGATCCAAAGTCGGCTAAGGAAAAAAAAGAAAATAAAGAAACTATGGCTCTTGCCGAAAGTATTTTGGCAATCAAAAAAGCTGAATATGTTCAAGGTCGCTACGATTTGAAAGATACTGTAAAAAGTAAAAGGACTTTTTTAACATACTTTGAGGAGTTGACAGAAGAAAAACAAAAACAAGATACTTCTAATAATTACGGTAATTGGTTATCGACTCTACAACATCTCAAAAAGATTGTTCCAAAAAATATGACTTTCGATGAAATTGATGAAAGCTTCGTCAAGAAAGTTCACCGATATTTCGAAAAAGATGCTCTCACAAAAAGTGAGCTGCCACTTTCTCAGAACTCAAAATATTCATATTTCAACAAGTTTAAAGCTGCTCTAAGAAGTGCTTTCGATAATGGATATTTGACAGTAAATTATGCGTCAAAAGTAAAATCCTTTGAACAAGCGGAAAGCCAAAGAGAATATCTGATTTTTGATGAATTGCAACGTTTAGCAAAAGCGGAATGCAAATACCCGGTTTTGAAAAAAGCATTTCTTTTTTCGTGTTTATCAGGACTACGGTGGTCGGATATTAATACTTTGACCTGGAAAGAAGTTCGTGATGAAGGTGATGTTTCCAGAGTCAATTTCCGACAGGAAAAAACAGATGGCGTAGAATATCTCTACATCTCAAAACAAGCCAGGGAATTGCTGGGCGAAAGACAAGATCCTCAAGCAAGAGTTTTCAAAGGTTTGAAATATGGAATGACCTACAATACTGAAATTATCCGTTGGTGCAATCGAGCTGCAGTTCCTAAGCATATTACTTTTCATTCAGCGAGACATACGAACGCTGTCTTACTTCTGGAAAATGGCGCTGATATTTACACAGTTTCAAAAAGACTGGGACATCGGGAATTGAGAACGACTCAGATCTATGCAAAAATTGTGGATAGCAAAATGAAAGAAGCTGCTGAGATTATTCCGGAATTAAATATCGAGTTATAAAAAATTCCGTTTTCTATTTTTAAACTCAAATAAAATCACTTTCTCATCCAGTTGAATCCAGAATAATCTTATTTAGCCTTTTAACATTTCAAATTAGTCCAAAGTATTCTTATTTAGCCTGCAAGCTATTGATAGTCTTCCATTTATGGTTTTTATTGTTGACTTTTGTTTCGTTAAACCAATTAAAAGAAACAGATGGAAAATAACGAAATCATCATTCATAAGCTCAACCGAATTGAAAAGCATATTTTCGGGCTCAAGGCAATTCTTAATGTAGAAGAGCTTTCAGATTACACAGGGTTCAAGAAATCCTATATCTACAAATTGGTTCATACCAACTCTATCCCATTCTCAAAACCTTCCGGAAAAATTCTATTCTTTGAACGAAAAAAAATTGACGAATGGTTGCTCAAAAACAGCCATAAATCAAACGATGAGATCCAACAAGAAGCAATAGAATTTTCTTTACGCAAAAAATAAAACCTAACTACTGCCATAGTTAGGTTTAAATGTTTGTTTTACTGGAAGTAAAGAGCAAATATAAAAATTATTTGTGACTCCTTCCAAAATCAAAAAATGTTTTATGGAAGAAAATAAGATTCTGTATCAAATTGAGACAGAAACGAAAACAATATTTGACAGAACGCTCAATTATTTGAATTCAAAATATTCAATTAGATTCAACACAATCTCTCTTGAGCTTGAAATTAAACTTGTTTCGGATAAAAAATGGTCACCACTCAATTTGAACTCATTATTTATAGAACTTGTCAGAGCAGGAATTGATATTCCGATTAATAAGTTGGAGATTCTGGTCAGAAGTCATTTGATTCAGCAGTACAATCCGATTCGGGAATATTTCGAAAACTTGGAAAATTGGGACAACGATAACCATATCAGTAAGCTTTGCAGTTATGTAAAGACGACCGATGATAAATCCTTCCAAAAGTATTTCGAGAAGTGGATAACCAGGACTGTAATTTGTGCATTGAAACCCGGCTACATCAACAAACAGTGTTTTGTGCTGTTCAATACTAAGCAAAACAGTGGAAAGACGAGTTTTCTGCGATTTCTCATTCCTGCAAGTCTTGAACAATATTATACAGAAGACATTGGTGTTGATAAAGATGGCTTAATTTCCTTATGTAAAAACCTTCTGGTCAATATTGATGAGCTTTCGGTAATGTCAAAAACAGATGTTAATATTCTTAAATCCTTCATTTCAAAAAATACCGTCAATGCACGTTTGCCTTACGATCGAAAATCATCATTGATGCACCGAACGGCTTCGTTTTGTGGGTCTACCAACCGGTCGGATTTTTTAACCGATGAAACCGGAAGTGTGCGGTGGCAGATTTTTGAAGTTTTGGAGATTGATTTCAATTATTCTAAGGAAATCAATATTGAAAAAGTTTGGTCACAAGCATACTATAATGCTTTTGAAAGAAAAAATTACAATCCTGAACTCACGGCTGAAGATATCCAGGAAAATGAAAAGCGGAATGAAAAATTCAAACAGGTATCCCTGGAACAGGAAATTATCCTTAATCATTTCGAAAAATCCAAACTGCAAAGTGAATTTCTGACGCCTTCGGACATTATGCTTGCTATGAACAATGCGCTTGGTGTACGGCTGAACATTATAAAAATTGGTAAAGCCTTGACCGCAATGAACTATGAAAGAATTAAACATCCGAAAAGACAAGTCTATGGATATTTGATCCGAAGGAAAATTGACGAATGAAATAATCTAAAATTACTTACCACTTACCTGAAAATTTCAGAAACTACCATTAGTACAAAGTTTATAATAAGGTAACTGAATAAAAGTAAACTTACCTAATTACCTAAAATAAATGAAGGTAACCAGGTAATGAAAGGTAGGACGTAAAATGTGTAGAAACCTCGATGAACAAAGGCATAGGTAGTAAGGTAGGCGAACTTTTAAAAAAACTTTATAAACAAAACACAAAAATAAGATTCTATGAACTGTAAACAATTCAACAGCATACCGTTGGAAGAAGTCCTCTTTTCTCTCGGACACCTTCCCACGAAACAAAATGAAAAAGAAGCTTGGTATCTCAACCCATTTGCCAGCGAATCCCAAGCCTCTTTTAAAATCAATAAAAGCCTAAACTATTGGTACCTCTTTTCAGAAGGAATTGGAGGTAATAATACCGATTTTATGAGGAAATATCTGAATGCTTCAGTAAGTGAAGTTTTAGTTTGGGCAGAGAATCACTATTTTTCTTCTTTTCAAAAGCAAAATGTTCCTTATCAGAAATTTGAGAATCTTCCGAAAAATTACGAGATAATTGAAATTAAAAATGTCCAGCATCCGGCACTCCTGGAATATTTGAGAGAAAGAAAAGTACAAAATCAAACCGAATTTTTAAAGCAAATCCATTATCAGAATAACAATAAAAACTATTTTGGAATTGGTTTCAAAAACGATTCAGGCGGTTACGAAATCCGCAATAAATATTCAAAAATCTGCTTAGGTAAAAAAGATGTCACAACCATTAAAAACGGTTCTGATTCACTTCGGATTTTCGAGGGATTTTTCGACTTTCTTTCTTTTAAAACTATAGAAAATCAATTGGCAAAAGGACCGTCTGATTATCTCATTTTGAACTCTGTCTCTATGATTCAAAATATTAAAAATTCTCTTGAAAAATATGAAAATATTGAGCTTTATTTTGATAATGACCAAGCCGGGAATCGTGCTGTAGAAATCATTCGAAATGAAACAAAAAGAATAGAAGATTGCCGGGTTCTCTATTCAGATTTCAAGGACTTGAATGAATATCTTACAAAGAAAACCGAGGAAGTTCAAAAACAATATAAATCTGCATTTAAGAGATGAGAAATTCAAAAACTTTTGATGGGAACTTATTTGAGAAAATGTTTGATTTAAATTCAAAAAATAAAATCGGCGCAAATACTATAGCTGTATTTACTTTTATCCTGTACAAATGTGAAGATCCACGAAAAGAAATTGTTTTATCAGACTATCAAATGGCAAGAGAGCTTGGGCTTTCCAGGCAAACAGTCATCACTGCAAAAAATAAGCTCAAACTTTTAGGACTTTTAGATTATAATAGAAATCCGGGTTTTCCAAATCGTTTTATTTTAAATGGAAACCCAATGCCAAAAGTAACACCAAAAACCTATGAAATAATAGATAAGCCGATTGATGGATTAAAAACCATTGTGGAATCGGAAATTAATACAAAAAGTTCATTTTCAAAATATCCGAACTTAAAACAGTTTATGGATTTTGCAAAAACTTTGAAGGACTATTCAGAAAAACTGGATGATTTATTGATTCAAAAATTTCAAAAATGGGAAGAAGCAGATTGGAAAAATTCACTTGGAAGACCTATTTTGAATTGGCAATCTACTCTTGAAAAAAATATAAATACACTCGATGTTTCACATTATAATAAAGGTTCTTCGCTAATTAATCTTCCAATTATCAAGAGACCTATGCTAGACTAAAATCAACCATTCCGACTGGTCTAAATTAAGGTAGACTAAATAATATTTCTGTTTTACGAAAATTACATAGCAAGATGTGTCTTTGTATATACAAAATTTTCATTTTGTACTATCAAAGACTCTCTTGCCTTTTCTTCGAAAAGGGTGAAAAAACTTCGGAACTCGTTTTTTTGTTTTGGAAATCCTTTTTTTTTAAGAATAGAAAACTATGTATTTTGTTTAGATATATATAGAAGAAATTGCTGGTGAAAAGAAAAAGACTATTGAGAAAGCGAAGTAAAAGTAGTGAGTGAAAATACTAAATTGATGCAATTTAGTATTAAATGTTTTTTTTGATTGTCAATTTGATGTGGCTATTTCAAGTTCAGTCTAAACAGTGGAATTTATTTTATCTGCGTTTGCTTTTATCAGAAAAACAAAACATTCGTTAAGCCAAGAAAAAATCAATATAAAAATATTTGTAAGTACTAATAATCAAACCATCAAAATAAATTTTATATTAGCAGTAGAAAATAGCTTTAAGAAAGTTATATAAATCAGATTGACGCAATACGTAAATTTGGAAAACATCTGCCTTTTATAATACATTTCGCTGACAACTTTATGAAATCAAAATCTGAATTTAAAGAAGAATATAAAGAAATATGTGATCTTGCATTTTCATATGCAGTTTCAAATATGAATGAAAATATTTGTGAAGAACCAAATATTAAAAACTGGACTAAAGAAAATCAAACAAAATTTTTGTCTTTAGTAAATGAAGGTTTCAAAAAGGCTCAAAATGAAATTATTAATCAAATTATTTTTTATCAAGAGAAACTAGCCATAGCTAAAATCGAATTAAAAACAAGTAGAAAAAACAGAGATAAGAATTTAGAAAAAAAGATAAAAAGTAATATAGATTTAATATCATATCGCTTGAAACTTCTTTCTTACATAATGGATGGGATAGCATGGCAATTATTTGGTGGACAGACATTTATAACCAAAAGGTTTTATATTGGAGAAACTCCTAAAACATTGACAAATTCCAATATTTTGCACGTGAAAAATGTTGCAGATAAAATTAATGAAGATCCTTTACAATTTGCTTTAATATCAGACCTGACAAATTTTGTACAAATTGGAGATTTAGTTATTAAGAGAAAAAATGGGGTTGGGATTTGTGAACTTAAAGAAGGTAAAATCAATGAAGAACTTATTGAAATTAAAAATAAAATCTATCAAAGTGACATTAGTAATGAAATAATTAACAATACCATAAAAGAATTAGATAAAAAAAAGTTAGAACAATTGCAAAGAATGCTTAAGCAAGATGCAAGAATGCAAGATGCAATTGATGTTGTTAACAATGAAGAAGGAAATGATCACAAAACAGGAAAAGAAATAAAAATTATTTCCAATGAATCTCCTACACATTATTATCATAATGAAATGCTGAGAACAATTTCTGGTTTAAGTGACAAAAACTGGGCGTATCTTGTAGAAGATTTATCAATAATACATTTAGGTGCGTATAAGCCTGATTCATATATATTATCAAATATTGCTATTCGCGCAATCTTAGATGAACAATCTAAGAACTATATAATTGCTGATTACAAAGAAATTATAAATGCTACTTCTCAACCAATATTTGCAAAACCTCTACCTCCGGAAATAATTAATGAAATATTATTTGATGATATTAGAATTATTATTGGTATTGATCTCACAATGTTCTTTAAGAGATTTGAAGAGATTTTTGGAATAAAAACAGAATTTTTATCTCGAAAAGAGACGAAGAAATTATTAGAAGAAAATAAAGAAAATGCTAAGAATTTTTTTACAATAGACAATAGGTCGATTAAGTTTGTTAATCCTAAAAATGGAAATTTTGTTATGCTAGGAGGCGGAATAATCTCTAAGCTATTATTTGATAATTACCATCCAATATCTATTTTTGAATATATTAATGAACTTCTTAACTGAAAAAAACTGCAAATAGCATAGTTTTGCAAAATATGGTATTAAGCACAAAATTGAAATTCTACTCCTTTTATTCCGCAAATTGCTTTTCATTTTGATTGTTTAATTTTAACAATATGAAAAAGCATTTGCTAAGTTTCCGAATTCTTGAACTTTTAATTCTTCGAATTCCCGCACGTCGCACATCCTTTTCCGTTAGCTATAATTTTTTAAACCGACACCATGAGCCTAATAGACTATCATCGAACAACATCAAGTGAACTTTTAGCCTTGACAAATAAAGTCAGAAGCCTGATAACACATTGGGGTGAAGACGGGCGTTACAAGGAAGCGGTTTTGAAAAATGTTATAGGACGTTTCCTGCCTGAAAAATACTTAATTGGGACTGGTTTTGTGATTAAACAAACTGAAAATCGTGGCGAACATTTATCATCAAGACAGATTGACTTAATAATTTATGATGATGCAAGTCCTGTACTATTTAAAGAGGGTGATTTTGTAATCTTAACACCAGATGCAGTTAGAGGAATTATTGAAGTAAAAGCAAATTTACAAAACCAAGGAGTAACCGGTGTTTTACATCAAGCAAATGAAAATGGGCAATTTATTTTATCAGGTAAAGAAGATAAAACGCAAAATTTTTTCAACGGCGTATTTTCATACGAAGGTTTCGGAAATAATTTCGCTATGCAAACTTTCGTAGACAATTATTTACAAAGCAACCTAGACTTTTCAACTGATATTGATTACTTGAAGTTTAAAGTAAATCACGTTTCCTTAAATAAAGATTGGTTTATAAAGGTATGGAATGATGATACAAATCCTCATTCAATTTATAATATTGAAGACCTTTCCTTTTCATTCTTTATTTCAAACCTTATTGACACTTTGGCGAACAAATCAATTCAGAAAAACAATTTTATTTGGTATGCAACTGACAAAGAACTAAATCTCAAAAGACAATTTTGAAAGTAAAACAACAGGTAAGATAGATTTGTCTAGAGCGGGGCTGAAGTGCTTTGATTGAAAATTTTTTGCAAGGTTCAACATTCATACTTCTATTGAAGTCTTGCGTTGCAAACTCCATTTTCGCCAGCACCCAAACGTTAAAATAAATTTAAAAATCTCAAAAAAGAATGGGTTTGATGTTATTAGAAAAATAGTTAGATTTTTAAATTTTTGTTGTTTGATAAAAAAAATTAAATTGGTTTCAAAAAAACAATATAAAATTTTGCTCCTTAACAATTAATGATTTTCCTGTAATTGAATTTATAAATTTATTCAGCAATTTTCTGTTTACTCTATTAGTTATTTCTCTTTTATTACCCTGTTTTTGAGGTATAAAAAGAAGCCCACGCCGTTGTATATACTACTTGAGTATTTAGTGAGTATCCGTGACCTCACCCTACGGGTGTACAAGCACCCTCGTTGTTCTTGGCTATCCAATAATCAATTCGATGCCTGCCTTTTCTGCTTTGTATTTTATTTTGGTCTGCAATTCATAATAACTCCAGTTGCGAAGCACAAATTCCTGTTCTTTTGCAATTCCTATTTTGTCTTGCTGATTTTTAAGAATAAGTGTACCCGCCTGTTGCTGGATGCAGAAATCAATCAGTTTGCGGCTATACAAATGAAGCCGATGGCTTACGTAACGGCTTTCTAGATTTTCTGTCTTATATAATGCCTTCTGTTTCCGTTTAGCTCCATTTTCTGAACGGGCATAGGCAATACCCTCCTTAATCCTTTTTTGACTTGCCTGAATCGCCAACCTGCGATACAAAAACTCTTCTTTTGATCCAATATTGATTCGGACATTGTTGGCTTTTGCAACTATTGGATGCTCCAGAGAAAGGGAAGCTTCCGCTATGATTTCGGGTTTTAAAAGATGCTCGTCCTTATCAAATTCAAAAACTGCAAGCCAGAAGATTTTCCTGTCTTTCAGCTGTATCTGCGAAGTGCAAAGCTTTATCTCTTCTTTTAGCAGACGTTCCATAATCACTCGCTTATCAGTGTAGTCTCTGCCTAAGTATGTTTTGACAGGTATCGCAAACATATTAAAACAAAAGGCTTTCGTTTCTGCGTCAAATCTCATTCTACTAATGCATTTAACCGGAAGTGGGATCGGAATGTCTCTTTTATAATTTCTAAGTGATTTTGTTCCCTGCCAATAATCGGCTTTGTTTTTAGAAAAAGTTGATTGAATTGTATTGTTAAGACTTCCCAGAATATCTGTCGGGATTTCCCCTTTGAATCGGTCAAACACCATTCGTGCTGTAGTGCCAGTTTTCGAACGGTTAAAAATTCCCATATGATCTTTTTTTTCATCAGCTAACTTGTATTGGATTTCTTCTGTGAAGTAAAAGAAATCTTTGATCATTTCCTGGACATATAAATGTGAAGCTATTAAGTTGGCCGCTCGGAAACAACGGTTCTGATATCGATAAAGTTTTTCCCACATTTCATTTTTTTGATCCGATGGAACATCGATCAATAACTGAATTTTTCGGGTAAGTGTCATCGTAGATTTTTCCATATCAAATAGGTATTTCAGAGTTTTTCCGATTCTGTAAATATTGATAGGCACAAAGAAACTCTTGATGCACTTCTTTTTCAGAAAGTTTGAGTTCTCGTGCGATCACTGCAAATGAAGATTTCTGTTCAAATCTTCTTTTTATGATTTCAATTTGTTGACTGCTAAGTTCATCTTGGTGAACCTTGTCTTTCTGAGATTCAATCGCTAGCTTTCCATTAGAATTTGTCTTTAAGATTTTCTTTAGATCGTTTATTGCCCCAGCTACTTCATTGCTTATATCTTTAACACTACTACCCATTGCTTCTGCAATAGGTTTGTATCTAAAGCCATATTGAAGGCAAAGCTCGATCAGGTGCTTTCTTTTTGGGTTTATCACCTTTAATACTTTATTGACTTCATCAAAATCTTTTTGATCGGACTCCTGCTGAATAAGATTTTCTTTGTCTTGCAGAGGATCATATCCGATAAGATAATCCTGATAATTCTCAAAACTTTCAAGGGAAGCTGTTAAGCGAGCGAATTTATTTTTCGGAGCAGTAAAATAAGATATACAGTCTCTTTTTAAAACAAACCGCAAAAAGCCAAGAATATGATTTGGCGTTTCTATGGAATCACGGTGTAACCATAATTTAAGAAATGTATCTTGCACAAGTGTTTCCACAACAAAATCATCGTCAAGCATTTGTTTTCCGATCCAGAAAAGAAGTCTTTTGTACCGTAGATGAATATGTTCTAATGAGGCAGGATTACCTTTTTTCAGCAGTTCATATAACTGAAAATCAGTTAGCTTTCGGGGTAGTGAGTTTGTTCTTTTCATAAGCGGTATTTTTCAGCTTATTGATTGCTAAAAGAAACTGCTTAGATATCCGAATGAATTATCTGTACCATTTTATGCAATATCTCACTACATCTTGCCTCCAAATAAATGGCGTGAAACTCAACATATCCGAACTGGGGCACTGGTATACCTTATATGCAGATAAGTGAGCTCACGCCTAGGTCGTGAGCTACTTTACTTATCCTCTCGCATATTAAAAATTACCAGTTTTCAGTTCGAGATTCTAAGCAATAGCTTCTATATTTCTTTGAAGTATCGCAAAGTTACATTTCAATAACTTATTTTACAAATATAAGAATATTTTCTAAAATATGTACTATAGTACATAATATTTTTTGATGTTTTTCATTCACTTTGGTTTATGAATGAATCATTAGAAGAAATAGAAAGATATGTTATAAAACGTGTTAAAGAAATACGAGAATCAAAGAGTGTCACTCAAGAGGAACTCTCACTTTCTATTGGGAAGAATATTGGATTTATTTCACAGATAGAAGCTCCATCTAAAAAAGCAAAATATAATTTGATCCATCTAAATCTAATTGCAATAGCATTAGGATGCTCCATTAAGGATTTTCTTCCTGATGAACCTATTCGAGATAAGAAATACGATATTAAAGAAATTAAAAGTAAAAAATCCTGACGAGAGTTGGGATTTTTTTGTAATGATAAAAGTGCTTTTAGAGATTAGAATGAAGAGTTAAACTACATCTTGTACCTTATTTTTTGATTGATATAAAAACAATTTGAATTTATGACCTTCTTAGTCGCTCAATCCTAAACGACTATTTGAATTATTGATTTAAAAAGATCTTCTTCGTACTTACGCATAAGATTTTATTAAGAAAATATGAGAAGATTCATTTGAGAAAATAGTTTGAATTCTGTGCTAATATTTTGTTTTGTTAAACGTTACGGTTTTCCGTTTTTTCTTTTACTTTCCTTTTGTTACATTTAAAGGTTGGAAAATACGGAATATCCAATTTAGCTTTTAGGTACATTTTAATCGAATATTAACGAGATTTGATGTAAAGTTTTCCTAATAGTAATAATGATTTATACAGTGCAATAAAAGATAGAGATGGTTAAATTCTAGAGAAAACTAAAAACTAAATACCAATGATTAATTCAATTATTTTAAAAGGGGTAGCTACTTATGATTCAACAGATGGCATCCTAATAAATAATTTAAAAAGAGTAAATTTTTTATACGGAACCAACGGTTGTGGGAAAACTACTTTGTCTAATTTTTTACAAGAAACTGCTAACCCAATATTTGCAAATTGTAAAGTATCTTGGGTAGATGAGCAACCTATTAAGACATTAGTATACAATAAGTCATTTCGAGAACATAACTTCGGAAAAGGTAATATTAGTGGAGTCTTTACTTTGGGGCAAGCAACCACTGATGAAATAAAATTAATAGAAGAAAAAAAGGAAGAATTAAGAAAGATAAAAGATGAAGGTGGAAAATTAAAGGATACACTAAATAGTCAAATTGAAAAAAAGAAAAATTTAGAGAAGGAATTTACTGATGAATGTTGGAAGAAAATATACAAAAAATACGATAAGGAATTTAAAGATGCTTTTGTTGGTTCGATGAAATCCGGAGAATTATTTAAAAACAGACTTTTAAAAGAATTTTCTACTAATACAGCCAATCTAGAAAACTTAGAATTTTTAAAAGAAAAAGCAAAAACTATATTTGGCGAAGTACCTCAGAAAATAAAACTTATTAATGATATTATGTACAGAAATATAATATCAATTGAAAAAGATTCTATTTGGAATAAAATAATTGTTGGAAAAGCAGATGTCGATTTAGCTCGATTAATACAAAAGTTAAATATTAATGATTGGGTAAATGAGGGAAGAAAATATATACAAGAAAATGAAACTTGTCCATTTTGTCAACAAAAGACAATCACAAAAGATTTTAAAAAACAGTTAGAAAACTTCTTTGATGAAGTTTACATCAATGATTTAAAAAAGTTAAAAGATTTAAAGCAAGAATATAATTCTGCTAATGAGAATATTCTTAACGAGCTTAATGCAATTGAAATTGATCATAAGATTCTAAAAGATTCTAAATTAGATATTAATAAGTTTTCCGCATATCTAAAAACACTAATTAGCCAAAATACTACGAATAATGAACTCCTAAATAGTAAAATAAAAGAGCCTAGCAGGAAAATAGAGCTTATTTCTCTCGAAGAACAATTCGATTTAATCAAAAACTTAATTGATAAAGCAAATGATGACATTAAGAAGCATAATGAATTAGTAGAAAATTTTATTTCAGAAAAAGACAAGCTAACTCAAGAAATTTGGAAATTTTTGGTTGAGGAATTTAAAGATGACCTAGCAAAGTACAATTCAAATACTACCGGACTTGATAAAGGAATAATAAAATTAGAAGCAGACCGCGGTGCAAAGTTAGAAATTTATAAAACACTGAAAAGCGAGATTGTCAAGTTAAGCAAAAACGTTACTAGTATTCAGCCGACTGTTGATGAAATCAACAATCTATTGCAGGCTTACGGATTTCTAAATTTTAAAATAGTACCTGCAACTGAAGATGGATTTTATCAAATACAAAGAGAAAATGGAGAAATAGCAGCAATGACTTTAAGTGAGGGAGAAGTTACTTTCATTACTTTTCTATATTATTTACAACTTGCAAAAGGAAGCCTTGATGAAAACACAGTTAATGATGAGCGTATTTTGGTAATTGATGATCCAATTTCGAGCTTAGATAGTAATGTACTATTTGTTGTAAGCACTTTAATAAAAGAAATATTAAAAGATGTACGAAATAACATTGGAAATATTAAGCAAATTATTCTTTTGACTCATAATATCTATTTCCATAAAGAAGCTTCATTTGAAGGTAATAACAGAGGGAAGGGAGAAAGGAATCAATATTATATACTTCGTAAAGTAAACTCTGTTACTAGATTATTTCCTTATTTAGATAAAAATCCAATATCTTCTTCGTACGATTTATTATGGAATGAAATAAAGGATTATAAAAAGAATTCTGGTATCACTGTTCAAAATGCAATGAGAAGGGTAATCGAAAATTACTTTAGTATTTTAGGACAAAAGAGAGATGAGACATTGTTGTCAAAATTTACTAATCCTCAAGAAAAGGAAATTTTTAGATCATTATTGAGTTGGATAAATGAAGGCTCACATACTTTGCCTGATGATTTATATGTTGAACTTCCTGATCAGTCAATAGAATCTTATTTAAAAGTTTTTAAGGAAATATTTCTCCACACACATAATATTGGGCATTATAATATGATGATGGGTGCCGAAGAAAATGAAGAAATACTAGTAGAATAATTTTGTAAACAATAAATACCTTACAAAATTAGCTCTTGCATTATCTCTTAAATATAAACCTTACAAATCATTTAAATAAAGAATTCTAAGTCGGTTGTAGAGAAGAGCTTTTTTCCCACTCTACGTTAACACAAGGTTCCCAAACAACAATGTATTGGTCGTCCTTGAAAATTAAGAAATGGGATAATTACAATTTTAAATATTGATTTCTAAATAATGGTGCACAAAGCGTTTAGGACAGAACTCAGAAAATTTTCTGGGTTTGATGTACAAGAGCAAAATAAAATTTATCTGTCATTTCGTCACAATCCGAGTTCCCAAGTTATAGCGAAAGCCAGACAAAGGTTTTGGAAATGATAATGTAATTGAAATTTAATAATGAAACGAAAAAAAATTGGAAGGAATTTAAAATTAGTGGTAGCTCAAAATTGGAAAGATATTTTTCCGGATAAAATTGAAAAAAGAAATGTTATAGATCTTTTGGCAGGTATTGATCCAGATATCTTGTTGCTAATTGTTTGTGCAATAAATCAATCCTTTATCGCAGGGGAATCCTTTGAAATGAAATTGATCGATTCATTGTCAGATCTTGAGAAAATAAAATATCGATATGAGATAAGTAAAATATTGAATTGTTTAAATAAGAGAAACTCTAATATTAACGAAACAAAGTGTATTTTCAATGTCAAAGCTAATAACCTATTAATTAAAAAAATCGTTGAGAATTATAATTATTTAAAGGATAAATCAAATTCTGAATTCGAATCATTTCCATTTATTCAGGCATATTTAATATTCAATTCAGAAGTGTATCCCACTATTAAATTTATGGATGATATACCAGAGAAGTACTTCAAAAGCCTAGCGCAATTCATTATTACAACAAAAACCATTGATTTTGATTTTGTTTATCATCAGCTGTTTATTTTTGTTCGGTTACGATCTTTGTTTGAGTATCTATGTAGAAATTATTCTGGTTTTTTGCAGCGATTTGAAGATAAGCATAATATAAATGGTTTAGACAAATATATTTTTGATCAACTCTTTTTATTAAACTATTTGGATGACAAAAACTATATAAGTTTAGACCCAAAAAATTCAAAAGAAATACGAATAAAAGAATATTGTGAAGAATTATGCATAAATTCATTATTCAATAAACAAAAAATTGAACTAAAATATTATCCACTGTTAAAGGATATTGATAATGACAATGGTTATTTTGTGCTTAACAAAGCTTACTTATTCCTGAATTTTTATCATAAAATAAAATATAAAGTATTCCAATTTTTAACTGAAGAATACAAGGCATTTAATTCGTATAACGATTTTTCTTCCGAATATGCAGAAAAGGGGAGTGAAGAAATATTGTTTCGAAATTTGATTCAATTATCCTTAAAGAATAAGTATTATAAAGTAATATTTAATGAAAAAAATAAATCATTAATTGATTGTCTAATAATCAATAATAAACATATTTTTATATTCGAATTTAAGGATTATGAGAGCATTAATAAATTAGATACGATCTACGATTATAAAGAGGTCGAAAGAATAATTGAGAAAAATTTTGTCAAGAAAAAAGGAATCTCTCAATTAATCTCAATGATGAATAAGTTAAAAATTAACAGTGACTTTAAAGAGATTATTGCAAGAAAAAATATTAAACCTCATACTATCGAAATATATCCTGTTATTGTAGTATCAAATTCATTTTATAATATTCCTTCTTTAGAGCATTACTTAAGCCTCAAAATGATGGAAAAACTTAGTGTAATAGATTTAGGTGTTAAAAAAGTTCACAATCTTACAATGATTGATTTAAATTCATTGGTTGAATTAACATACTATAATAATCAATTTGATTTGGTAAAATGCCTTAAAGAATATGCGTTGAAAAAAAAGAAATTTAATGAAAATGTAGCTTTACCCAATTACCCATCTTTTAGGGAAAGTTTCATTAAAGCAGATATTGTAAAGAATGGTGATTTTCTTACACAATTTTTAAAGTTAACTAACTTTGAAAACACTGAAGATATTAAATCAATGCCTGACGATTTTTTTAAACGAAAGAAAAGATAGTAATTATTTTGGATTATTTTAATGAGCGAAATCTCTTGATTGTTATCAGAGTTTACAATGAATATAAAAATAGATATTAATTGAAAATAATCATCTATTAAGTGTTCTAAACTTGGATAAATTGCTATATTTTTATAAATTCTAAACCAAAATTTAATAAAATTATATTTATTTGGTTTTTAATATGTTAAAATGACTCAAAAAGATATTAAACAGCTCGAAGTAGAGCTTTGGGAAGCAGCCGATGAATTAAGAGCTAATTCAAAATTGACTGCGGCTGAATATAAAGATCCTTTATTAGGATTAATTTTATTGCGTTTTGCTGAAAATAAGTATTTAGAAGCAAAAGATAAATTACAAGAAATACTACCTGTAAATCCTCGTACTGGAAAACGTCGTGATGTTAAGAAAGATGATTATGTTGCTCTTGGAGCAATGTTCTTACCAGAAAAAGCACAGTATACTCATCTTGCCAATTTGCCGGAAAGCGAAGATTTGGCCGAAGCTGTAAATTCTGCAATGAAGCTTATTGAAACTGAATATGAAGAACTGGCAGGTATTCTTCCTAAAAATTATCAGGAACTGACGCCTGAAGATGATTCTGATAATAATTTACTGGCAAACCTGATCCGTATTTTTAACAGTGACTCAGTACAAAAGGCTAAAGGTGATGTCTTTGGAAGAGTGTATGAATATTTCCTGATGAAGCTTTCAATGATGGGCGCCGGTGCTCAAGAAGGAGGGGAATTCTTTACGCCCCCATCATTAGTACAATTGATTGTTAATTTTATTCAGCCGGATCACGGGATTATCCATGATCCTGCGTGTGGTTCGGGAGGTATGTTTGTACAAACTGCACACTTTATCAAAAATCATCAGAACAAAAAAGTAAACGAAGCTATTCAAGTTTTCGGTACCGAATATAAAAGCAATACCACACGTTTGGCCAAAATGAACTTAGCCATCCATGGAATAAACGGGAGTATAGCTAATAATAATTCTTTTTACAGCGATCCACACGAACTCTATGGAAAATGTGATTTCCTGATGGCAAATCCGCCTTTTAATGTGGATAAAGTAGATGCTAAGAATAAATTTTTAGCAGAAGATAAACGTTTACCATTTGGGGCACCGTTAACAGGTAAGGGAACGATTGGAAATGCCAATTATCTTTGGATACAGTATTTTATGTCATATCTGAACCCAACTGGAAGGGCTGGTTTTGTAATGGCGTCTTCAGCAACTGATGCTGGAAATGCTGAAAAACGAATCCGTGAAGAATTGGTAAAAACAGGAAATGTAGACTGTATCGTTTCTATCGGAAACAACTTTTTCTATACCCGTTCGCTGCCTTGCCATTTATGGTTTTTTGATAAAGGAAAGCGAAAAGAGAACAAAGATAAAATACTGATGATAGATGCCCGTAATGTTTATCGAAAGGTAAGCACAACGATTAATGATTTTTCTCCTGAGCAATTGGAAGGATTAACGGCCATGATAGCATTATACCGAGGTGAAACTCCTGAAGTAGCAATAGACAATTCTTGGTTTAACGAGCATTTCCCTGATGGGACTTATCGTGATGTAGAAGGTTTATGCAAAATGGTGGATTTGGAAGAAGTGGCGGAACAGGATTACAGCTTGACACCGGGACGATATGTTGGTGTAAACATCGACATTGATATGGATTTTGATTACAAAACCCGAATGCAGGAATTGCATGGCGAATTAGCTGAGCTGAATATGGAAGCCAACCAATTGATGAATCAAATTCAAGCTATTAAATTATGAGAGAAGGTTGGATAGATTATAAACTAGGAGAAGTTGTTGAAATTAAATATGGGAAAGATCATAAGAAATTAAGGGATGGAAATTATCCTCTATATGGATCTGGTGGTGTTATGAGATATGTTGATTCTTATCTTTATGATAAAGAATCCGTATTAATACCGAGAAAAGGGACATTAAGCAATTTGTTTTATTTAAATGAACCTTTTTCTACTGTCGATACAATGTTCTGGACGAAGATTGATAAATCTATAACTGAGCCACGATTTCTATATTATTTACTAAAAACTTACGATTTAGCATCTCTTGATGAAGGAGCTGCTATTCCCAGCTTGACAACAAAAGCACTCAACGTTGTTAATATTTCACTTCCACAACTCGAAACCCAGCGCAAAATCGCCAGCATTTTATCAGGTTATGATGATTTGATAGAGAACAACTTAAAGCGTATAAAAATTTTGGAAGAAATGACACAACAAACCTATGAAGAATGGTTTGTGCGAATGCGTTTTCCGGGTTATGAAACTGCGGTTTTTGGTGATAATGGTTTGCCGGAGGGTTGGGAGAAAGTGAAGTTGGGGGATGAATTCATTATTAAAAATGGTAAATCATTTAAAGGATTAAACACTGGTAATCCTTACGAAAATAAAATTTATGGTTCTAATGGAATTATTGGGTATTCAAATTTATCTAATACAACAAACAGTGTAATCATAGGAAGAGTTGGAGCTTATTGTGGATCAATTAACTATTGCTCAGAAGATTATTGGGCAACAGATAATACAATATTTGTTGAAGAAAAGTTTAATAACATTTCAATTGAACTAGCATATTTTATATTAAAGCAATTGAATTTAAGAACATATGCAGGAGGTGCAGCGCAACCACTTTTAACCCAGAATACTATAAATCAATTAGAGATAATTAAGCCGAGTAAAGAGTTAATTATTAAGTTTTCTGAAAAGTGCAAAAATATAAACAAGCAAATAATAAATCTAACAAACCAAAACCAACGTTTACGCGAGGCGAGAGATATTTTGTTGCCAAGATTAATGATGGGAATAATTGACGTTGAAAGTTTAGAAACAAAACAAAACGAAGCTAAAATAATTCCATTAGCACAGCCTAAAAAAGAAACCTCCAAAGAATTTAAAGAAGCTGTTTTGATTGCTTGTTTAGTGGAAAGATTTGGAAGTGAAAAATATCCTTTGGGTAGAAAAAGATATACTAAACTTTCTTATTTATTTCACAGATATTCAGATAATAAAATTCAGGATTATCTAAGAAAAGCCGCAGGGCCATATAATCCAAAAACAAAATATGGTGGTCCTGAAAAAATTGCTTTACAAAATAAATATATTCAAAATTGGAAAGGGGATAAAGGAACAACTGGTTTCGTAACTGCCGAAAAAATAGAAGATGCTAAAAAGTACTTTTCTAATTATTGGCAAGTCGCAGATTTGGACTGGTTAACAACAGAGTTTAAGTTCAAATCTAATGATGAATTGGAACTTTTAGCAACAGTTGATAATAGTTTGGTGGAACTTTCTAAGAAGAATCTTGAGTTTACCACAGTTAATGTTTTGGACATTATAGAATCTGAAAAGGAATGGGAAGCTAAGTTGGAACGAACGATTTTTAGTAATGCGAATGTGGAGGGGGCGATTGGGTTTTTGAGGGGAGTTTTGGAGTATAATAGTTAGAGAAAAATAATGGCAGAACTGATTTACAATATCAAAAATATTTTTTCGACCCATATAGACGGTTGCTTGCTAGACTATGAGGCCGAATTTTACCATATAGCATCCTATCAGCGAGGTTACAAGTGGGGTTTTGATGAAAATGGTGCGGTAAGTATTTTGCTGAATGATTTATGGAGTACCTTTACTAAATCTCTAGACCAAAAAAAACCGGTGGATTATTATCTGCAGTACATTACACTAAAAAAAAGTGACGGCACAAATTATCTAGAGGTAATTGATGGGCAACAACGGCTAACAACACTTTCTATAATGTTGTCCATTCTTTCCTATTTAACTGGTGAAGATAATATTGCCAAAAATCGATTGGATTATGCCGTTCGCTCTAATTTTTTTAAAAACTACATCTACCAAAACGAAAAATTAGAAGGCCTATTGGAATGTGAATGGGATCGCAAGACAGGACTTATCCTTGAAGAAGAAAGCTTTAACAATCAGGATACGTTTTATTTATTTGGAGCTTTAAAAAAATGTCATTCATTTTTTAGTGAATTAGATGTTGAACACCAAAAGAAGTTTTACGATTTTCTCTTACATCAAGTACAAATCATTGTGAATGTAGTAGAGCACGTGAGTAGTGAAAAAGTTTTTTCAAATTTAAACAGTAATAAAATACCGCTTACTGAAGCAGAACTGATCAAGGCTTTGTTTATCACTAAACATGCTCGTTTATCTGATGATTTGAGAAAAAAATCGTTTAGAGAAATTCAGGAGCAACGCTTGATCTTGGGCAGACGTTGGGATGAAATTGAGAATTGGGTAAATGATAAAGTTGTTCAGAGTTATTATTTTGGTTCGTTCAATGATCCTATGTTTGGTTTTCTTTCATTGGTTGCCAAAAGCATAGAGGATGTATCTTTCAAAGAGCAAACGAGCCATCATGAACTGTTCAATTTTTTTAATCATTTAGATGTGGATGTCCTACAAAAAGAATTGTATCATACTTTTTGGATATTAAAGGATTGGCTCAAAGACCCAATCATCTATAACCGATTAGGGTATTTGTTTTTTCATAAAGGGTCAAAGTTTAGTGTAAAAGATTTTATCAAATACTTTAAGTATAAATCTAAAGAAGGTTTTTACAACAAATTGCTAAAGAAAGTTATTGCCAACATTCCAACAGGATTGGATATTAATTATGAGGACAATCCCAATGAAATTCATCAAGTACTGTTGGCTTTAAATGTGTTGTCAGGAAATTCGAAATTTGATTTTTACAATTACGTCAAAGAAAAATGGACACTTGAACATATTTTTCCACAAACGCCGGAAGGTAAGAAAAACATACTTACTGATAGCGATAAGGAAAACATTATCCAAATGGTAAACGAAGATGATAAGCCTAAAGTGGAAAAAGTAATTCGTAAGAAAGAAAGAACACCAGAGGAAAAGCTTGTTTATACAGATGCCTTGAAACGATCGGGGTATATTCATCATTTGGGGAATATGTGTTTACTTTCAAATGTTGACAATATTTTGAATGGCTGTGGTTTCTACGATGAAAAACGAACGAAACTTCTTACACGTATAAAAAATGGTGGATTTATACCATCACATACGATAGAAGTGTTTACCAAATCGATATTTGATGAAAATCCGGGTGATTTTACACGTTGGAACAAAGAAAATATCGATCAGCACGGACAGATTATTCACGACAAAATTTCAACCCTAACCCAATCATTAAAAGAAGAAGTTCAAGATGAAAGCAGGTAAATACAACATTAAAGAGCTGTTCTCAAATAAAAATATTGAAGCTGTCATCATCCCCGAAATTCAGAGAGATTATGTATGGGGAAAAGATCAGGTTGAAGGATTGTTGCAGTCGATATTTGATGATTATATCAATTTTGAAGGTTCAAAAAGTAAAATACATATCACTGTACATAATAATCCCGCATTGGAAAAAACGCTCAGTAATTACTATAAAACTTTAAAATATAGTACCAGCATTGGTTTTATATATGCCTACAGCGATTTTGAATATCCAGACAAATATTTTTTAATAGATGGACAACAACGCCTAACCACAGTCTATTTGCTTTTGGTTGCTATTGCGTCGAAAGATGAGAATTTTAAAAACCAATTCTCAAAAATATATTTTAAAAATAGTAAATCTTTTATAGAGTACCGTGTTCGCGAAGCAAGTTTATTGTTTTTAAATCAAACCATTAAACATAATCTTCTTCACAACGATGCGGAATTAGAAGAGCAATGTTGGTACTACAATTTCTATAAAAATGACAAAACCATACAATCCATTGTAAGAAATTTAGAAACAATTAAAAATTTTCTAGCTGAAAACTTTGACGATATCGGCAGTTTTAAAGACTACGTGTTAAACCACGTTCAGTTTTGGTACTTTGATACGAACATTAGTGAGCAAGGGGAAGAATTGTATATCTATATGAACGCCAGAGGTGAACGAATGCAATCGAACGAAAATTTAAAAGCAGAACTACTGGCAAAGATAAATTCACAAGATGAAAAAGATGAATGGGGAAGAAAATGGGAAGAATGGCAAAATGATTTTTGGTTAATTAGAGGCAAACACGAAAACGCTGATGAAGTGTTCAATGAATTTCTTTATTGTATTGCTGGTTTAGAAAATCATAAGAACAATAAAGGTTTTTTTATAAAAAATTCAAATAAAGGTTTTGCGCCACCAACAAACAATCAGTTGCTACAATGTTTTAGAAACCATTCTTTTCTCACAATAGAAAGGTATATCAATGCTCTAAAAATAATATTGGGCGACGAAATACTAGATTTTTGCAAAAAAAATGATTTATACTACAAATGGATTATCCATACAAGAAATCTGATCCGAAAGTTACTCAATGATAATCAAACCAATTATTTTATAAAGCTGGATGATGCCAACAGAGGAACGGAACAAAATAGAATGGTTTTATTATGGTCTGCATTAGAGTTGTTTTCCAATGTACAAACTTTCGATTTAGACACTATCATTTCATTTAGGATAATTTATAACCGCTATCATAATTATATTAGAGCAGTAGCTACTAATTTGAATGATGTTGCAAAATTTAAAAGCATTGGTTTCGAAGTCGTAATTTCAGATAATAGCAATGATGAGGAGGTTTTAAAATATAAATTTTTAAGCTCTCAGAAACAGAAATCAAATTTGCACAATATCCTGTCAGTTATTTGGCATTTAGAAGACCATCCGATAAATTTAGATGGAAGTTACTTGAGAAATATCAACAGCATTCATCTAATAGATTATAAACAGAACCCTTCAGTTGAAGAATTGGAATTAATCAGAGATAAATTTTACGAATTATTTCCTATTAAGGAAGATAAGAGTGTGAATTGGGACAACTATGCAAAAATTATCAGTTGTCTAATTACCTATGGTAAATGCTGGAATGCCAAAGTGACCAATAGCTATGATAATTTGGATTTTGATAATGAAAAAAGAATTGTCCGAGATATCGATGCTGAAGAAGACAAATGCTTTTCAAAATTTTTCGAAAACTATTTGCAGGCCAATAATTTGATAGAGTTAGAAAAAAGAATTCTCATTGAACCTAATTATGATGATCAGACCGAAGAGTGGCTTGATGCAATACAGTGGTATAACTTCCAACTGAAAGAAAAAATGTGGAAGGAAGGATATTATATCGCGGTGGGAAATCATAATCATAGAAAAGCAGATAAACACTTTCCAAATTTTTATCGTTTTGTTAATACCAAAGGAAATTTCAATGGTGGAAATCCAACTATATTGTCTAGCAAAGTAAAAACTGTAAAAAACTAACCCCTATGTCCTACGAATACTCAGAAGATGCATTGATAGAAAACGCTACCGAAGAAGTTTTAAGAGAACTTGGATGGGAAGTTACTACAGCCTGGAAGAATGAAAGTTTTGGAACTGAAGGATTATTAGGTCGTGAGGATAAAGGAGAAGTAATCTTAGAACGATATGTTTTAGAGGCTTTACAGCAGTTAAATCCAGATCTTCCAGAATTAGCATATACACGAGCTTTAGAAAAAATTGTTCAAAAAGAAGCAGATAAAACTATTGCTCAACAAAATAAAGCCAAATATCAATTATTAAAAAATGGTGTTGAGGTTTCGTTTACAAATGAGGAGGGCAAAACCCAAAAGAAAACTTTAAGAATATTTGATTACAAAGATTATTTAAACAATCATTTTCTGGCTGTTCGGCAATTCGAAGTCAATGGCGAGTTACATAATCGTCGTCCTGATGTGATTGGTTTTGTAAATGGTATTCCATTAGTATTCTTCGAGCTTAAATCTCACGCTATCGATCTGCGCTCTGCTTATGAAGATAATTTCAAGGATTATAAAGATACAATCCCTCATTTATTTTATCATAATGCCTTTATAATTTTAAGCAACGGTACAGATGCTAAAGTAGGTACCGTAACCAGTCCATATAAATACTTTCTTGACTGGAAACGTATAACAGAAGATGCTGAAGGAATTGTAAGTTTAGATACAATGCTTAGAGGAACCTGCGCTCCTGAAAACCTGATGGATATTTTCGAGAACTTTTTACTCTTTGATGAAAGCAATGGAAATATTGTAAAGCTAATGGCGAAGAACCACCAGTTCATTGGAGTAAACAGAGTTTTGGAAAATGTGCAAAATATAGATGACCTTGAAGGAAAGTTAGGAGTTTATTGGCACACTCAAGGTTCTGGTAAAACATATTCTATGGTCTTTCTTTGTGAGAAGATACATCGAAAGTTCGGAGGTTCTTACACATTTTTGATTGTTGTCGATCGCACAGAACTGGAAAACCAGGCTTACGATACATTTTCAGGTGTTGGAATTGTTAATAATAAAAATATCATTGCAGGTAAAAAGAAAGGTATAACGGGTAGAGATCATCTGAGAGAATTATTAAGTGAAAATCACAGGTATGTATTTTCATTAATACACAAGTTTTCTATTGATCCTGAGTTAGAAACAGAATACCCACTTATTACAGAAAGAAAAAACATAATTGTAATTTCTGATGAAGCACACCGTACACAAGGTGGTAAATATGCAAGAAATATGAGATTTTTTGGATTGCCTAATGCTTCATATTTAGGATTTACCGGAACTCCCATCATTAAAGAGGAGCAGGAAGTCACAAAGAATATCTTTGGAGAATATGTTTCTGTATATGATTTTAAAAGAGCAATTGAAGATGAAGCAACACTACCATTAAAATATTTGAATCGTGGAGAGCGACTAAATATTGATAATCCTGCATTGGATGAACAAATGGCTGAGATTCTTGAAAATGAAAATCTTGATGAAGATCAGCAAAAGAAATTAGCTTATCTATTTAAAAAAGAATACCCCATACTTACTGCAGAATCGCGTCTGAGAGAGATCGCTAAAGATTTGGTTTGGCATTTTAATGAAAGAGGCTATCAGGGGAAAGCAATGTTGGTAGCACTTGATAAGCCGACAGCGGTTCGGATGTATGATTACATTATGGAATATTGGCCAGAATATCTGACCGAGCTGGAACAAAAAATTGCAGAATCAAAAGACCTTCAGGAAGAGCAGGAATTAAAACGTAAATATAACTTAGTTGCTTCAACGGAGGTTTGTGTTGTCATCAGTTCAGAACAAAATGAAATTGATAAATTCAAAAAAATTAATTTAGATATTGAAATGCATCGTCGCAAAATGGTTGAAAGAAATCTTGAAAAAGAATTTAAAGATGAAGAGCATCCATTCCGATTAGCAATTGTATGTGCGATGTGGATAACAGGATTTGATGCTCCTGCTATTTCAACAGTTTATATTGATAAGCCGATTAAAGGACATACTTTAATGCAAACAATTGCCAGAGCAAACAGGGTGTATGATGATGAAAAAGAAAACGGGCTTATTGTTGATTATGGTAATGTTTACCAACAATTAGAAAAAGCTTATGCAGTTTACGGAGAAGGAGATAAACGTAAAAAAGGAGAAAGGAGTGATAGTCAAAAACCATTCGAGCAGTTAGAAGCAATGTCTGACGAAATCGAGGAAGCCATTTCCGAAGTTGTGGAAATGTTAAAAGAAGAAAATTTTGATTTAGATACTTTAATTGAAGCTACAGCTATGGGAAAAATTGCAGCAGTAAATAACGGAGCCAATGCTGTTTGTAGAAATGACGAATCCCGTGCTAAATTTGAGATAGCGGCTAGAAACGTATTTAGAAAATATAAAGCACTTTTTCCTGAAAAACAGGCAAAAAAATTCACTCCACAATACAATGCTATCGATGCTATTTACAGCAAACTCAATCAAAAAGTAAAAAGTGCTGATGTCACAGAGATTATTTTACGTTTACAGAGTGTGGTCAATGATTCCGTTGTGGTCGATACTGTTCAGGAAAATCCCTATACAATGATAGATTTGTCTAATTTAAATATTGATGCATTAAAAAAAGCATTTGAGAAAATCCCTAGAAAAAATGAATTAGTATATGATCTGAATAAAGCTGTGGAACAAAAATTAGAACAGATGCTTAAAGAGAATCCTTTACGTTTAGAGTTTTATGAACGTTATAAAGAAATTATCGAAGCTTACAATAATGGTAAATCTGAAGTAGAACTTGTACGCAGTTTTGAGCAATTGGCAGCATTTGTTCAATCCCTGTCACAAGAAGAAAAAAGAGCTTATCAAGAAAATTTGGATGAACCTACCTTATCCATTTTTGATCTTTTAATTCAGGATAAAAATTTGGATAAGGAAGAAAGAGAAAAAGTGAAGAAAGTGGCAGCACAAACTTTAGAAATTCTCAAAAATGAAAAGTTAAATATTCCTAATTGGAAAGAAATTCGAGAAGTAAAAGCAGGTGTAAAAACTACTATTTATGAACAGTTATTATGGCTTCCAGAAAATAAATATACTGATGAAGAAGTAAGTTTAAAAAGTATTGCTGTTTATCAGCATGTTTATTCTTATTCATTTTTGTAGAAGATTTTATTAAAATTTTAAAATAAAAAATATGCTGGATCTTGTTGAAGTTCATGAAGAATTATATTTATATCTGCTTGAACAAAGGAAAAGAAATTCTGAACTAAAATTTACTTTTAGAAAAAGTAATCATGCAAATAGATTGGAAGAAGGGTATTGGTTTTACGGAAATGAAAACTATTTAGCAATATCATTTTGGGAAGGGATGGATTGGAAAAATAGAACTCCGAATATATGTTTCATAATTGATAACGAGGGAAAATGCACCTTGGAAATTAATGTTTCAGATTCTACTATCAAGAAAGAATTTATTGAAAGATATTTTTTAGAAAGAACACTAAATTTAGAAAAAATTGGTAAAAAATATATCATCAAGTATGATAATGTTTTTTCTGAATACAGTAATCGCATATATGATCTAAACGATTACAAGTCTGTTTTTGATTTTTTCCTGCACACAGATAAAGAAAATATTGATGATATTATTAGGAGTAATTCTGATTTTTTTGAGATGATGGGATCAAGTGAAAATGAAATTTCATTTTTAAGTTCAGAAGAATTTCTAAAAAGACATAATAAAATTAGGCAATATAGAAAACGCAAGCAAGAGATTGATAATGAAGATGAATTTGTTATCAAAGAGGATAAGCCTTGGAAATTATTTTCAATTGATATAAAAGATTATGGATTAATAAATGACTTATCGATTGAAATAAAAAACAAAAAAAATCAGTGGATATTTTTAACAGGTGAGAATGGATCTGGTAAAACGAACCTTTTACGAGCAATGGCAACAGCATTGGGAAATAGAATGTTGTCAAAAAATGAATTTGAAGAAAATCCTAATTTTAAAGTTACTGCCAACTTCATTTATAAAAATAAATTACAAGAATACAGTAGAATTGGAAATGGTGAAGTAAAAGGTAAAAGAAAACCATACATTCAAGGGTTGGCAATGTATGGTCCATATAGACTTGATATGGTGGTAGATAAGATGAATAAGGCTAAATTTAAAAAAGAATTAAATAAAGAAGAGTCTTTCAAATCTTTATTTAAGGTAGGAACTCCACTATTAAGTATTGACAAACAGTTTGAGTTTTGGAGGTCTGGATCAAAGCGGGAAAAGAATCTTTTTCAAAAAAGAGAATATTATATTAAGTCTTTAATAATTGATGTTGTTCATAATTTAGTTGATATTAGATTTACCATTGAAAATAACAAAAAAATTACAAAGTACATTTTTACTAATGATCAGAATCAAGAATATTCTTTAGTTTGGGAAAAATTATCAACTGGTACAAAGAGTACTATTGCGATGCTTGGTGATATTCTGATTCGTCTTTTCAATCAACAATCTGACATTCTTGATCCAGCAGAATTACGTGGGATTGTTATTATAGATGAAATTGATTTACACCTTCATCCTAAAGCACAAAAAGAATTAGTAATAAACCTCTCAAGAACATTTCCTAATATTCAATTTATTGTTTCTTCCCATAGTCCAATACCTTTTATTGGTGCACCTGAAGAGAGTGTATTCATTACGGTTGAAAGAGATCAGAATGATAATATCAAAGCGACAATGTTAGATATAGACATTTCAAATCTATTACCTAATACAATTTTAAGCTCACCTATTTTTGGCTTTGATTCCATAATTAATGTTCAACATAATCCAAATGAGAGTTTGATAACAGAAAACGATTATCAAGAAGCCGCATTTTATAAAATTTTGAATAGAAAGATCACGGAACGAACTATACAATTAGGAATAGATAATGATTCAGATAACTAGAAAAGATTACAATGATATTCCCGAACCTTTGACAAGACCTGGGACATTTAGGCAAATTGAGCGTGCAGTTGCAGAAATGAATGGTGATAAGTACAATACTACTTATTATAAAGATGAAGTTGTAGTTAATAAGCTTAAAGCATTTTCTGTGCATAAAGATAATCTTGATGCGGGTGATAAACCAAAATGCTATTATTGTGAATCATATGTTGATCACGTAGCGACTTTACAGGTTGAACATTTTAGACCAAAGGCTAAAGTCGATGAAATTGATAATAATAGTTTATCCCATCCTGGTTATTATTGGTTGGGTTTGGAGTGGAGCAACCTTTTGTTATCTTGTCCAAGTTGTAATGGTAAAAATGCAAAAGGTAATAGATTTCCTTTAGTTGATTTCAACAATAGAGCCAGAGCAATAAACCCAATAGGAAATTCACCACTTTCATTTGACAGAACACATTGTATTGCCAATCAATCTCCCTTATTAGATGAAGAACCATTATTAATTAATCCGGAGTATGAGGATCCGACTCCTTATTTGACATTTAATGACGTAGGACAAATACAGGGTATTGGTGAAAAAGGAGAAAAGACAGTTGATATATTGAAATTATATAGAGATCCTTTGTTGGCAGCCCGTCAAGTTAAATTAAATGAAATTATTAAGAATATTGAATTAGCTTGCGCAGCAAGAGCAATGGGTAAAATTAATGATGATGGTCTAAAAGTTTGGCTAGAAGCAGAGTGTACTAAAGTCTTAGAATTAGATAATGTTAGAAATGAGTACTGTTTGTGGGGTAGACATATTATTGCAAATTTTGAAAGTTGCGTTGTTTCTAAAATTGCGATATATAAAGACGAGTTACGAGATGCTTTCCAAGAAGTTAGATAGATATAAAAACTGAGCTATAATTTGTTGAAATTCTGAACTTATTTTTTTCTAAAATTGATGAAAATTGAAGTGTACAGGCGAAATGTATCAAATATCACTGTCGCATTCGGGAATTTTTAATTGTTTAATTTACAGTAATTTACAAGGTTGAAGGTGTACAGAAGTAGTACAAATGCACTTTTAAATTTATCGTCAGATATTCTAAAGCATTGGTTTACAATCGTTTAATGTGACGAGATTCGTGCGGAAAAGTAGAAAAAAAAGATGTTGCAGCATCTTGATTGTGTACCACTTTTGTACACCTTGTATTGCGCAAAGCACCATCAATAAACACTTCTATAGATACTGTATCGGAAAGTAATCGCTCGTAATTAACAAATAATTATTTCAAAAATAATTCAAAAGGCTTATTCTCTTTAACAAAAAGACCAGATTAATTCTGGTCTTTTTTATAAAAGTCATATTCCAATTAGTAACTCCAAAAACTCCACTGTTCGCCATTATAAACAGCAAGCGTTTTGAGTGGCCCATTGGATAACAAAACCATTGTTCCTGGAGCTGGGTTGATGATATTCTGATAAGAAGTTGCAATTGGCAAAACCATCGCCTTGGAAGCAGATTCCAGAACCAGAATTCCATCAGCTGAAGAAGTATTACTTCCAATAATTACTTTAGAATTGGTATTTTCTCTCGCAGGTGGCTGAATGGTTAAATAAGAAGTTGCATTAGCAGGCTGGACACTCAGATCTATCCAGGCTGTTCCATTGTAATATTTTGCCTTTGCAGCCGTCGCTGTGGATGCATCAAAAATTATACTTCCCGCCGTTGTTATGGCGGTTTTATCTGTCACATAAGGCAAGATAAGTCCACGATTGCCCGCTGTAGAAAACTCCATCAAAACAGACGTTTTGTCTACCGCACTTCCTACTGCATCACCAAAAATAACCTGTGCAGATATATTGTTCTTACAAACAATAAGAACAATTAACAATAATACTTTTTTCATTTTAAGGACAAGTTTTTCTGTTGAAACATTTCCATCCGACTGATGAATTCACGTAAACCTTCAGACAGTTTTCTGTAGTGTCATAAACCATCATTCCTTCTACAGGATTGGTAATATTGGCAAGTCCAGCAGTAGAAACCCTAGTAGGTACAAAAGCTTTTCGATTGGATTCCAAAGCCAGGAAACCGCCTTTTCTCACCATTGGCCAATTATCTGCAGCTCCGGCTCTCCCTTGGGATGTAATTCCGATTTTGGTATCCTGAACAGTTCCGGATGTTACCGCATTTTCCAGACAGTAAAGTGACAAAGAGTTGGTACTGTACGCAGAAAATGCCACGTCACTATCACCAGATAATACTTGTACAAATTTGACTGCACTTTGATAATTAGCAAGTGTAATCCCAAAATCACTTAACTTGAAAGTCAAAACTCTCACGTCCCTTGTTGTTCCAGAGAAACCACTTCCACTATTATAGTTGTGTGGACAATTTCCGGCAAAATAAAAACTCCAGAGTGCCGTTCCGGAAGGGGTTACTGAAGAAAAATTAACATCCTTTTGAACACCAACAGTATTTCCATTGATGTCAGTAAATTTAAAAACATCGAAAGTTGTACTTGGCGCACCCACTTGAGTCACAATGATATCAGGAATATTATCTGAAATACAATTAGGATTGATGTCTGCCAAAACATTAACATAGAAACTCAAATCCTGTCTTGGAATGTTGAAAACCGCAGTACTAAGATCAAGACCATTTAGCCCATCTCGCAAATAATAGCCGAGTGAAGTATCGCAACTCAAGGATGGCCTATTGGTCTGATCCTGTAAAACACCATTCACATATCTTGGAATTCCAATAAGGTAATTTGTAGAGGTGCTTCCAACAGAAAAAGATGTGGGAAATGCTCTATAATTTTCATTAACATAAGTTCCGACTCTGGATCCAAACAATGTTGGATTAACGCCTGAAGAATAATTAACACCTCCTACCGAGAAACCTAAAAGGTTATTAGTGTCTTGTGCTGTAACATAGCTACCTGAATTATTCTGTGATGTCCAGAATGTATTATAATCTCCGTAGATTACATCTGGCCGAATCTGAGAGTCAAAAAAGTAACCGGTAAAAAAAGCAATCAGAACAAAAGCTTTTTTATAAAATATCATATCCATTTAAAACAATTTTCATTTCCATACCAACCAACCCGTATGTTCCGCGACAAATATATAGAAATTTGCTAATCACAACATATGACACTGATTTATATCATAATTATTAACAAAAATTTGATTATTATTAATAATTTTTTACATATAATCTTTTTAAATTACATTATCATTAATTCACAATTACAAATTTATTACAGATAGTAATTTCCTATATTTGCAGCTAATTTTTTTAAGACAATGAATGCATTTATAGAAGAGCTAAAATGGCGCGGACTTTTTTCTGATATGACGCCGGGAACGGAGGAACAACTGGATAAAGAAATGACAAAAGCTTACATTGGGTTTGACCCAACTGCAGATTCTTTACATATCGGAAGCCTTATCCAAATCAAAATCCTGGCTCACTTTCAGCAGCACGGTCATCAGCCGATTGCTTTGGTTGGTGGTGCAACAGGAATGATTGGTGACCCTTCTGGCAAATCTGCGGAACGTAATCTTTTGAGTGAAGAAACGCTACTCTATTACGTTGATTGCCTGAAAAATCAATTGTCAAGATTCTTAAAATTTGATGGTGATGGAGATAACAAAGCCATTCTTGTCAACAATTACGATTGGATGAAGAATTTCACTTTCCTTGACTTTGCTAAGAATATTGGAAAGCATATCACAGTAAATTATATGATGGCTAAAGATTCTGTAAAGAAACGTTTTTCCGGAGATTCTGGTGTTGACGGAATGAGTTTCACAGAATTCACTTACCAACTTTTACAAGGTTATGATTACCTTCATCTTTACCAAAATGACGGTGTGAAGCTTCAAATGGGAGGTTCTGACCAATGGGGAAATATCACAACAGGAACAGAATTAATCAGAAGAAAAGCGCAAGGTGAGGCTTATGCTTTAACCGTTCCTTTGATTACAAAAGCGGATGGTTCCAAGTTCGGAAAGTCAGAAAGTGGCGAGAACTATTGGCTGGATGCTAAGAAAACTTCGCCATACAAATTCTACCAATTCTGGCTAAATGCAACAGATTCTGATGCAGAACGTTTTATCAAGTTCTATACTTTCCTTCCAAAAGAAGAGATTGAAGTTTTGATTGAGGAACATAAAACTGCGGCACATGAAAGAAAACTTCAGAAAAAACTTGCTGAAGAAGTTACAATTTGGGTTCATGGACAAGCAGAATATGAGAAAGCTTTGAAAGCTTCTCAGATTCTTTTCGGACAATCTACAACAGAGGATTTGGTAAGTCTAGACGAAGAATTGTTCCTTCAAATTTTTGATGGCGTTCCACAAAAGGAAGTTTCAAAATCTGAATTGGTTGGCAGCAATATCGTTGATTTGATTTCAGAAAAAACAGGTTTCTTAAAATCTAAAGGTGAAGCTAAAAGAGAATTAACAGGAAACGCCATCTCCGTAAACAAAACCAAAGTTGGCGAAGATTATTCGGTTTCAGAAAGTGATTTGATTGATGGAAAATTCCTTCTTCTACAAAAAGGAAAGAAAAATTATTTCATAGTAAAAGGAATCTAAATTTCATCAATCATTAATTAGTTCAATTACATTTTTATTAAATGGCAGTTATCATTTTTATCATAGTACTTTGGTACTCCGGTTTATTTTTTCAGACATTTTTTCTTCACCGTTATGCAGCGCATCAAACATTCAAGATGTCAAAATTTGGTGAAAAATTATGTTATGTTTTAACGTGGGTTACACAAGGTTCTAACTATCTTTCAGCTTATGGTTACGGTGTAATGCACAGATTGCATCACGCTTATGCAGACACGGAAAAAGACCCACACTCTCCAAAATACGATGCTAATTTGTTCGCAATGATGTGGAGAACGAAAAAAATCTATCAACAAATCAATGACCAAAAAGCAAAGATAGAAGAAAAATTCACCAAGAATGTCCCGCAATGGAGAGGCTTTGACAGATTTGCAAGTTCTTGGGGTTCCAGAATCGGATGGGCAGTTTTATACACCGTATTTTTCTACTTTTTCGCAACCGCTTGGTGGCAATGGCTTTTGTTGCCGGTTGCTTATATGATGGCGCCAATCCACGGCGTAATTATCAATTGGTTTGGTCACATCTACGGTTATGTGAACTTCAAAGTTTCTGACACTTCCAAAAATCTCCTTAGGTTTGATTGGTTGATGATGGGAGAAGCTTACCACAACAATCATCACAAACACGGTGGAAGAGCCAATTTCGGAGGCGTAAGATGGCACGAGATTGACGTTACTTATTGCATTATGATTCTTTTGGACAAGATGAAATTAATCAAACTGAATCCTGTCGCAGTTGTAAAAAGAGAAATTTAATTTTAAAATAAATATTTAGGTTAGGCATTTTGTCTAACCTATTTTTTATTGCATTGAACAAGAATATCTATTAATTATAAAATTAGTAATATCTTCGTGTAAAACACAAACTATGCATCCTTTTTCGATAACATTTCACACAGCTGACCATCTTGTATTCAAAATTATTTCTATTCTTCTAGGACTTTTTATTGTTGTGATTTGGGCTTATAACTCATCTCACATCAAACTAGTTTTACGCATAATCATTGGGTTAATTGGAGGAATTGCCGGATATTATATCGCCATATTTTTCTTTGGAATTCTGCAATTTTCTTTTACTACAATTAAAGATAATTTCAGTTCCAATAAATATTCTGCTACGATAATCAAATATGAAAATTTCGTCAGCACAAGCACTTCCAGAGATAGTAGAAGTATTGGCTCAAGAACAAGACGAAACACATTCTACAAACCATTATTAGAATATAAAGATGATAATGGAGTTATTAAAAACACATATGGCGATGTGTCTTTCAGCGACAATAATATAAAATCCGTTGGAGATACAATAGACATCATTGTAGAAAATGGTGAAGCAAGAATGATTACACCTATCAAAATTTTTGCTCTTGTGGTGAACATTATTGTGATTTGCTTTCTTGTGATTTTCTACTACATCCTCTACAGTTACGCGCAAACTCAATCCTTAGAAGACATTGGAACATTCGCTTTGGCAATATTTGGATTTATCATTTTTCCTCTCGCTTTTTGTATTCTTATTTATCTTTTCCTAAATATTGGTTATGATTATTTTTTCCTTGGTAAAAGATATACGGGTAGAAATACAGCAATTGGTGTTTCCGCTTTAGGAATCTTCCTGTTGCTTGGTTTATTTGGATTTATAAAAAGTATTTTTACGAAAAAACGCAAAAAGAAGAAAAAGAAATTATTAAAAATGAATAAAAACCATTAATCACAATTTTATTTTTTTTGATAAAATTTTCACTCATCGAAATAAAAAATACCGTTGAGTTTTCAACGGTATTTTTATTTTTAAATATAATTTCAATTAGATTTTTATCAAACCTAATTCAATCAATCTTTCTCTTAAAAATTCTCCTGCTGTTGCATCAGGGTACAATTTCGGATTATTTTCATCAACACAATTTTCAAGTGCATTCAAAGGCATATCGCTCACCGGATGCATAAAAAATGGAATAGAATATCTCGAAGTTCCCCATAATTCTCTAGGTGGATTGACCACTCTGTGAATCGTGGATTTCAATTTGTTATTAGTATGTCTTGACAACATATCGCCAACATTAATCATCAATTCATCAGGTTCTGCAATCGCATCAATCCATTCACCTTTGTGGTTTTGAACCTGAAGACCTTTCCCTTGAGAACCCATCAAAAGCGTAATCAAATTAATATCTCCGTGAGCAGCAGCTCTTACCGCATCATTCGGTTCTTCGGTAATTGGCGGGTAATGAATTGGTCTAAGGATAGAATTCCCTTCAGCAATTTTATCATCAAAATAAAACTCATCCAAATCCAGATACAAAGCCAAAGCTCTCAAAACATATTTCCCAGTTTTTTCAAGCATCTGGTAAGTTTCTTTCCCAACTTCATTGAACTTTGGAAGTTCTTCCACGATGACATTGTCAGGATATTCGCTTTTGTATTTTGAATCATCCGAAACGTACTGTCCGAAATGCCAAAATTCTTTCAAATCTCCTTTTTTAAAGCCTTTTGCGGTTTCTTTACCAAAACCAACATAACCTCTTTGTCCTCCGATTCCGGGAATCTCGTACTTTAATTTGGTTTCTGTTGGGAGTTGAAAGAAGTTTTTGACTTCTCCATAAAGATTGTCTACGAGTTGGTCATCCAGGAAATGTCCTTTCAGGGCTACAAAACCAATTTCTTCGTAAGCTTTTCCGATTTCATTTACAAATTTCTGTTTGCGTTCCGGGTTGTCCGAAAGGAAATCACGCAGGTCTACACTAGGTATTTTATCCATTTTAGAAATTTTTCGTGGTGCTAAAATACGTTTTTTATAGCACACAAAACTTATAGATAAAAACTATTCAAAATTCTAAGTTCTGTTATTTATCTTTGCACAATGGATTTACAATATCTCGTAAGAGAACCTCAAAATATTACGCCAGAAACGCCCGTTTTGTTTTTGCTTCACGGTTATGGAAGCAATGAAGAAGACCTTTTTAGTTTTGTTCCAACTTTACCGGAAGATTGGTTGGTCATCAGTTTCCGAGCACCGAAAAATTCCAGCTACGGTGGCTATGCTTGGTTTGATATCGACTTCAATAATGCTGAAAATTTTGTGGACGAAAATGAAGCTAATGAAGCTGTAAAACTGGTTTTGGAAAATATTATGACCGTTACCAACAGATATGGTTTGACGGATAACAAGACGCATCTTTGCGGTTTCAGCCAAGGCGGAATGATTGCTTATTCTCTGGCTTTACAATATCCGGATTTGTTCTCGAAAATAGCTTGTCTAAGTTCTTATCCAGAAGAGAAGCTTCTGAAAAACATTGTGAAAGAAAAAAAGAAATTAGAAAATCTGCGTTTCTTTATTTCTCACGGGACAGACGATGCTGTGATTCCTTTGGAATGGGGCAGAAAAGCAGCAGACCTTTTATATGATTTGAGTGCTTATTTTTCGTTTAGAGAATATATGTCCGGACACGGCGTGAATCAGAAAAATTATCTCGATTTGATGGAATTTTTTAAGAAATAAAATAAAAATCCCGAACATTAATTCTGTTCGGGATTTTTTATGTTTTGAATTAAATTTCGAATTAAGAATTCATCAGGTCTTCGATTTCTTCCACAGTAATTGGAATATTCGCCATCAAATTAAATGGTTTTCCGGAAGACTGAATCACATAATCGTCCTCAATTCTCACGCCGAATCCTTCTGCCGGAATATAGAAACCTGGTTCGTTGGTAAACACCATATTTTCAACAAAATCATCTGTTAAGATTCCGTAATCGTGCGTATCCAATCCCATATGATGAGAAGTTCCGTGCATCATAAATTTTTTGTAAGCTGGCCATTTTGGGTCTTCATTTTGGACATCAGCTTTATCAATCAATCCCAGTTGAAGCAATTCGGTAGTATAAACCTCACCCATTTCTTTATGGAATCTGTACCAGTTATTTCCTGCAACCAATCTATCTTCAGCCTCAATTTTACATCTTAAAACCGAGTTGTAAATTTCCTTTTGTCTTTCCGAATACTTTCCGCTCACTGGAATCGTTCTGGTCAAATCACTGGAGTAATTCGCATATTCTGCACCAACATCCAAAAGAATCAAATCGCCTTCTTTGCATTGCATATTATTGGCGATATAATGAAGAACATTCGCATTATTTCCACTTGCAATAATTGGCGTATAAGCAAAACCTCTACTTCTGTTTCTTACAAACTCGTGGATCAGTTCCGCTTCGATTTCGTATTCCCAAACGTTGGGTTTGATGAAATTCAGTAATCTTCTGATTCCTTTTTCCGTGATATTACACGCATTTTGAATCAAGGCTAATTCTTCTGGTTCTTTGATGCTTCTCAAACGCTGAAGAATTGGATTGCTCCTTTTATAATTATGCATCGGGAAATCCGACTGTATTTTTTTGATGAATCGGTCTTCTCTCAACTCCGTTTCTACAGCATTTCTGTAATGTTCATTCTTATTCAGATAAACATTTTCAGCTTCGTACATCAGATTTTTGAAGACTTTATCAAAATCGCTCAACCAATAAACCGTCTTGATTCCGGAAGTTTCAAAAGCTTGATTTTTGTCTAATTTTTCACCTTCCCAGACCGCAATGTGATCGTTGGTTTCTCTTAAAAATAATATCTCACGATTTTCTTCCAAATAAGCATCAGGGAAAATCACCAAAATACTTTCTTCCTGGTCTACTCCACTCAGATAAAAAATATCACGATGCTGTTGGAAAGGCATTGTAGAATCTGCACTGATGGGATAGATATCGTTGGAATTGAAAACGGCCAAAGATTTTGGTAACAATTGTTCTGCAAACTTCTTTCTGTTTTTCACAAAAAGAGAACTTGGAATCTGTTCGTATTTTGTTGTCATTATAAAATGGATTTGAATTACAATTTCCTATCAAATAAGAAATTAATTAAAGTGATCCAAATTTACAAAACATAGCTGTGCAAAGGAGAAACTTAACCATAAATTTTTCATAAAATACGATTTAACATAATATTCACAGCATTTTTACTTATATTTGGAATGCAATATATTCTAGATGAAAGTAAAATACAGAATCATACTTGTTTTTTCTTTGATTATCCTTAGTTTTCTTAGCTATAAAGTGAGTATGGAAAAAGCCAATTCGGATATAAAGTTGCCCAAACTCGCCCTTAATTATAATCTCCAAAAAGATATTATTTACAAAAATACGTCTGAAAATCAGCCATTAAAACTGGACATTTATCAGCCTAAAAATCTTACAACTAAATCTCCTGTTGTTATCTTCATCCACGGTGGTGCCTGGGTTATTGGTGATAAAGAAATTGTTGCACAAAATTACAGAGCGTATGTTTTGGAGGAACTTGTGGACAACAATTACACGGTTATCAGTATCAATTTTACGAATATTAATAATGAAACGCATCTAGATAAAACTTTGCAGGATTGTACAGATGTTCTGAAATGGATCCAGGATAATTCTGAAGAATATCAATTAGACATTAATAACATTGGGGTTTGGGGCGGATCTTCCGGTGCTCACATTGCAATGTTGACCGCTTATAATCAGCAAAACAATATCATTTCCGGATTTCCAAAACTGAAATATGTAGTCAATTTTTTCGGACCATCTGACTTGAATGAGCTTTTCAAAACCGATGCTAATAAGTTACTTTTGAAAGCTTTTAAAATGTCTTATCCGAAAACTTACAACATAAGAAAACAAAAAATAAAGCAGTTGACAGGCTTCGATATTAATACTCAAAAAGAAGAAGCCATCAAGAAAAGCAAAGAATTCTCTCCGGTGACTTACATTACAAAACAAACTGTACCAACTTTGATTTTTCACGGAACCAGCGATAGTACTGTGGATATTTCACAATCTCAATTATTGGCAGATGCATTGGAAAAAAACAAAATTTATCATCAATATTTTGTTTTGGACAATGCGAAACACGCTTTTAGTAATATCAATTTGGATGAAGCTAAAGATGTCGCAAAAAAAACTTTAGAATTCATAAAATTACAGACCAAATATGTACAATAATTGGTTTAAATTTTTTCTCTTTAGAAAATCATTATTTTTACTTTCAGTTTTGGCAGCTGTTGTTTTGAATGCGCAAATTACTTTTAAAATTGTAGAACTTCCTGAGAATACAAATCAAAATCCGAAGCTATTTCTGGCTTCTAATCTTAACAATTGGAATCCGAATGATAGCCAGTTTGAGTTCAAAAAAGATCTGGAAGGTTCATATACATTAACGATTCCTACTCCATCCCAGAAAATAGAATATAAAATCACGCAAGGCAATTGGGAAACTGCTGAAGATTCTCAAAACAGAACTTTGGAAGTTTCTAATTCTTCAAAAACTGTTGAATTAAAAATCCAAAACTGGACGCAGCCAAAAGAGAAAAAGCATACCGCGACTTCTAATGTAAAAATCTTAAGTGAGAATTTTAAAATTCCGCAACTCAATACGACGAGAAAAATCTGGATTTACCTTCCACCTGATTACAAAAAATCCAACAAAAGATATCCTGTGATTTATATGCACGATGGACAGAATCTTTTTGATGAATTCACAAGTTTTTCCGGAGAATGGAGCGTGGATGAAACACTAAATGAAATCTTTTCTGAGACTGGAGAGTCTGCAATCGTCATAGGAATCGACAATGGTGGAGAAACCAGACTGGCAGAATATTCGCCGTGGAATAATGCAAAATATAAAACGAAAGGCGAAGGCGATTTGTATCTGGAATTTCTTACAAAAACTTTGAAACCTTATATCGATAAAACTTACAGAACTCAGAAACAAGCTTCTAAAACCTTGGTTATGGGAAGTTCTATGGGTGGTTTGATTTCGCTTTACGCTTCGGTAAAATATCCGAAAGTTTTTGGAAAAGCCGGAATCTTCAGCCCTGCATTTTGGTTTGTTTCCAAGGATTTGAAGGCCTATCTGAATAAAAACCAAAGCAATCTCAGAAATTCTAAATTCTATTTTGTAGCCGGAAAAAATGAAGATGAAACGATGGTTCCTGAAATTGAAACTGTAAACAAATCGTTGTTAAAGAAATCTGTTCCGGAAAAAAATATTGTTGTGAAAATAGATGAAGATGGAACACATTCTGAAAACTATTGGAAACGGGAACTGAAACAAGCTTTGATTTGGTTGATGAAGTCATAATTTTCAATCCTTCTATATGTATTCTTTGGAATGACAAATCTTATTTGTTGCTAAACGGATATTAGGATGATAAAATCCCTAGCCCCGATTGCAGCGGTTACCCCGCAACTAGCTTTGGGAAAAGCCATGGCGTGAGGAGTATGAGCGAAAAGCGGGAAATAGCTCCAAAAAATTCAAAATAAAAACACTAAATTTGCAGCATTTATGGAAAGCAACAGACAAAGAAAAGTAGCGCAAATTATTCAGGAAGATATGGCAGAAATCTTCCGCAAACAGGCATCTGAAAGTAAAGAGAGCTTTTTGGTATCGGTTTCTGACGTGAAAGTAACTGCCGATTTGAGTATCGCAAAAATATATTTGAGCATCTTTCCGGCTGAACTGAGAAAGCCGATTATGAAAGAAATCAACACCAATAATGCTTTTTACCGCAACTATATTGGACAAAAAATGTCTAAGCAAGTGCGCATCATTCCGCAATTGTCTTTTTACATCGACACAAGTCTGGACGATGTAGAACGCATCGAAAGAGAGCTAAAAGGCGAAGGCGACAACCCAATTCTATAACCTGCGACTGTATTGAAAAATGCTTTTTACATAGCATCTCGATATCTGATTTCTAAAAAAGGAAGTACAGCAGTTACCTTCATCACTTGGCTGGCGGCTCTTGCGATGGTGGCGGCTGTGGCAGCGATGTTTATCATCATTTCGGTTTTCTCCGGATTGGAGGAAATGAACAAGCAAATGATTGCCAACCTGCACGCAGATCTTACTATCAAAAGCAAAACCGGGAAGATTTTACCGGATATTGATAAAATCCAAAGCTCGCTGAAGAAAAATTTTGATATTGCTCATTTCTCAAAATTGATAGAGGAAAAAGTCTATCTGAGTTATAAAAATAATGGGGAAATTGCTTACCTGAGAGGCGTAGATTCTGCTTACACAAGTGTGAATCCTATCAATGAAAATATTTTCTATGGCAAATATCCCGATTTCAAATACAGCAATGAGGTGATTATGGAAAATAGTCTGGACAACAGACTCTCGCTTCCTGTGAACTCTAGTCAAGATTTTGCAACGATTCTGATGCCGAAACCTGGAAAAGGAATTATCCAGCAAGAGAATGATATTTTTAATAAGAAAGACATTTTCGTCAGTGGAATTTTCCCTGGTAATGACCAATTGGATAATTACATAATTGCTCCGATAGAATTAACACAACAACTTCTTGGACTTCCAAAATCGGCTTGTTATCAAATCGTGATTAAGCTGAAAAATCCTGCCAATGCAGAAATCGTTAAATCTAATCTGTCTAAAGAGTTTGGAGATAAAATAGTCATCAATACAAAATCTGAAGAAAATGCAGCTTTTTGGAAAATGATTAATACCGAGAAACTGATGATTTATCTAATCTTTGGTTTGGTGATTTTCATTACGACATTCAATTTGGCTGGAGCGATTACTATTTTACAATTAGACAAAAAAGACCAGGCGAAATCCTTAGTCGCTTTAGGGTTCAATAAAAAGAATCTTAGGATGATTTATTTCTTCACAGGATTTTTGATTGTCTTCTTTGGAATTATGATGGGACTTGTGATTGGTTCGGTGATTTCTTATCTGCAAATAAGAACAGGGTTGTTCCGTGCCAGTGAGACCTTACCTTTTCCGGTTAAAATAGAAATGATAAATTATATTATTGTTTCTGTTACAGCTCTATTCTTTGGGCTTTCTATTTCCTGGATTTTTTCTAAAATTAATAAAAGATATATTTCGGATAATTAGAATCTTGTTGGTTCTCATTTGCGAAATCCCTTACTTCTTAAACAGTAAAAACCTGTTGTTAAATATTTAACATACTGATAAAATAAAAAATACAGATAAAATTATCTGCATTTTAGAATTTTGCACTTATAACATTAGCATTTTAAAGATTATTAAAAAAAATCATCTGAATAGTAGCAAATCAATGTATAATGTTAATAATTAAATACTTTATTTATAAAATTATTTTATACCTTTAGCGCCCTTAATTTTTTGAAATGAAAAAATGTATTTTTATTCTTGCTGTTGGAATGTTCGGCATTACAAATGCGCAGATCCCGACAGGTTACTATGACAGCGCAGCCGGATTGACCGGATATGCGCTTAAAACTAGACTTGGAGAAATCATAACTGCTGGTTACCAAACCAAAAGCTATGATAATCTTTACAATGGTTATCCTACAACAGATACTGACAAATTCTACGAAAATGATGGTAGTGTTCTGGATATCTATTCTGAAAATCCTACTGGTACAGATCCTTACAATTACCAGCACGGTGTAAAAAAATGTGGTAACTATGCCAACGAAGGAGATTGCTACAACAGGGAACACTCTATTCCACAGAGTCTTTTTAATGAAGCAAGTCCAATGGTTTCCGACATCCAACACATCCTTCCGACAGACGGGAAAGTAAACGGAATGAGAAGCAATTATCCTTACGGTAAAGTAAACAATCCGACTTGGACTTCTAAGAATGGATCTAAAGTTGGACCTAATGCTTCTTCTGGCTATTCAGGTACAGTTTTCGAGCCAATCAATGAGTTCAAAGGTGATGTTGCGAGAGTAATGTTGTATTTTGTTACAAGATACCAAACAAAACTTTCTGGTTTCTCTAGTGGCAATATGCTTAATACAAGTAATGTTAATCAAGGATTGACGACTTGGGAATTAAATCTTATGTTGCTTTGGCACCAGCAAGACCCAGTTTCTGAAAGAGAAATTACAAGAAACAATGCGGCTTACAATTACCAAAAAAATAGAAATCCATACATCGATCATCCAGAATATGTTGCTCAAATCTGGGGAACTGTAATGGCTGTAGACGACGCTTCTTTTTCTAAGAATTTGACTATTGCTCCAAACCCTGTAAAAGGTAATGTTATTAGCATCACTGGAGATAAAGATTTGAAACAATTCAAAAAAGCATTTATCTATAATATGGTAGGACAAAATGTTCAGACCATTGAAAATCCGTTCCAAGCTGGAAACACAATTACTTTGAAAAATTTACCTAAAGGCGTATATATTCTTAAAACCGGAGAATTAAACACCAAATTTATAATTGAGTAATCAAAACAAATTTATTTCAATGAAAGACAGAAATTAATTTCTGTCTTTTTTTTATTTCGCAATATTAAAAATCTAAAATTTTATCGAATAGAAAATACAATATTTAATTAATAATAAATTACTGCTACAATGTTAATAATTAATAACATTAATCAATCATAATATTTTATACCTTTAGCGCCCTTAATTTTTTGAAATGAAAAAAAGTATTTTTATTCTTTTGGTTGGTATGTTTGGTATTACAAATGCGCAGATTCCAACCGGTTATTATGATGGAACTGACGGACTTACCGGCGCCGCACTTAAGACTAAACTAAGCGAAATCGCTACACGAGGCCACCAAGACAAAGGTTACAATTGGGGTGTTTTTTCTTCAGCCGATAGAGACAAATATTATGAAAAAGATAATACTGTTTTAGATATTTATTCTGAAAATCCGACCGGACCAGATCCTTACAATTATACAATGGGAGCTAATCAATGCGGTAATTACAGCGGAGAAGCATCTTGTTATAACAGAGAGCATACCATTCCAAAATCGACGTTCGACGATAGAACACCAATGCATAATGACTACCACCACCTTTTACCAACTGACGGTTATGTGAATGGTAGAAGAAGCAACTGGCCTTATGGAGAAGTTGGAACTGCAACTTGGACTTCCAGAAATGGCTCAAAATTAGGAAGCAGCAAACTGAATGGTTATGGCGGAACCGTTTTCGAACCAATCAATGAGTTCAAAGGTGATATTGCGAGAATCTATTTCTATTTTGCTACAAGATATCAATCGTTAATTACCGGATTTAATTATGATATGTATGACGGAAGCACTTTTAAAGTATTTGCTGAGCCATTTTTAAGTATGCTTTTAAGATGGCACCAGCAAGATCCTCTATCTCAAAAAGAAATTGACAGAAACAATGCCGTTTATGCATACCAAGGAAACAGAAATCCATTCATTGATCATCCAGAATATATTGCTCAAATCTGGGGAACTGTAATGGCTGTAGATGATGCTTCTTTCTCTAAGAATCTTACAATTGCTCCAAATCCTGTAAAAGGAAATACAATTCAGGTAACAGGAGACAAAGACTTGAAACAATTCAAAAAAGCATTTATTTACAATACTGTTGGACAGAATGTACAAACGATTGAAAATCCTTTCCAGAATGGAAATACAATCACTTTGAAAAATCTTCCAAAAGGTGTTTACATCTTGAAAACAGGAGAATTGAACGCGAAATTCATCGTTGATTAATTGTCTTAAACAAATATTAAAAACCTGAAATCAGTTGCTTTGGCAGCTGATTTTTTTTACCTTGAAACTTCAAAAAATCTAAAAATGAAATACAACAGACAGCTTTTCAAAAAGCTTTTTTTCTTGGCAATGATTCTCAACTCTCTCCTATTCTTTGCTCAGGATAAACCTTATTGGAAAGAAATCCAGGAATTCAAAAAATTAGATGAAATCAACGGAATTTCTAAGAAACCAATTCTATTTTTAGGAAGTTCATCTTTTACTTATTGGAAAGACGTGAATGATTATTTTCCAGGAAAAACGATTATCAACAGAGGTTTTGGAGGTTCCAGATTATTAGATCTAAATAATTATTCCGAGGAACTTCTCACGCCTTACAATCCTAAACAGATTGTTATCTATTGTGGAGAAAATGATATTGCTACAGACAATCCTTCTTCAGCCGAAGTTTTAGAAAGATTCAAAACATTCTTTGGAAAAATCAGAGCTAAATATCCGAAAGTTCCGGTAGCTTATGTTTCTATCAAATATTCACCAAGCCGTGAACAGTTTTGGCCGCAGATGAAAGAACTTAATCAATCAATACAAGCTTACCTTAAAACTCAAAAAAGAGCAAAATATATTGATATTACAAAAGTAATGAATGACGAAAACGGAAAAGTAAAAACCGACATTTTCAAAGAAGATATGTTGCATATGAAGCCTGAAGGTTATCGACTTTGGGCAAAAGTGATAGAGCCTTATTTAAAATAAATTTTTGAAACATAAAATTAATTCCTTAGTTCTTAAATAATTAAGGAATTTTTTATTTTTAATTTGTATTTATTCTAAATTACTTTATATTTGCAGCTATGATTTCAACTGTTATTCCTTTCAAGATTGCCCCTTTGGCTCCGGCTTACAGAAACGATGAAATGATGTATTGCGACAAGAAAAAATGTTGCAAAAAATTCAAGAAAGGGAAACGTTGTAAAAAATGTCCGGGCAGATTGAAAATCAGTTAAACATCATCCAGATAATCATAGCAGCCAATGCTAAAAATATAAATATAGAAACCAGTCGTTTAGATTGATTTTCTTTTTTTGCAGGTTTCTTGAAAGATTCAGATGGATTGTTTAAAGATTCTTTTTCATCAATTGTAGATTCTGATTCTGCTAATTCTGTAATTGTAATTCCCTGAACAATTGTTTTATGAAGAACAGTATTTGTCGCGTGGAGCAAAATCTGGAATTTCCCTTGAGAATCAAATTCTTTTATTCTAATCGTCCTTTCACCATTCGGTTTTTCTAATCCAAAAGGAACAATTTTTACCAAGTCCGCATCATAAGTATTCCAATAAATAGTAATTTCCTCACCTTTTATTGCTCGGATTTTACTAGCAGAAAAATTCTTGATTTTCGGAGGAAGAATACTTTTCACATTTCTCTGCTGACTGGAGAGATTTTGGTCATACAACTTTCGTCGTCCATCATCCATCAAAGTTTCATAAGCTTCCTTGATCTCTTTGAATCTATCAGAAAAGAACTCATCATTATCATTTTTATCCGGATGATATTTCAGAGACAATTTTCTGTAGGCTTTTTTGATGTCTTCTGCAGAAGCATTTTGAGGAATTCCGAGAAAGTAATAGTAATCCTTCACAAAGCAAATTTAATGATTCCGTTTATTTTAATAACACTCAAAAATTAATTTCTCACTAATTTCACGGATTATGCAGATAGAAAATCAGCAAAACTTGCCCGGTTTGCGAGAAATAAAAGCAAAAAAAAACGAAAAGCAATCACTTTCCGTTTTTCTTAACAATTTAATTTAATTTTTTAAAAAATTATTCTGCAGTTCTTGGTTTGCAGCATCCTCTTCCAAATTGCGCTCTCACTTTCTCCTTCAAAGAGTTGTATTCTTCGTCATTCATCGTTCTAATTCTGTCTGCAAAACCGAACGGTGTTCTTTCCTTCACATCATATTCGTCGAAGATTCCTCTTACGAATGCTTTTCTTTTTTGCGCTTTTTTGGCGATGATTGCGATAGCTGCTAAACCTGCGATGGCTAAAATTCCTTTTTTCATTTTTTTAAAGTTTTACGTTTTACATTTAGGAAGACGCAGACCTAAATCTTTTACTTTAAATAATTATTGGGGCGCCTTTATCCGCCCTCCGTTCCCACTTTTTTTTAGCAAAACAAAAAATAGCTCCACTCAGTTCGGGGCGCGCTGCGAAAGTAATTTTCTCACAATTTCAAATATTATTAATTATAGTTACTTTTGTTTATAAGTCAATCACATTAAAATGAAAATAATCATATCGATATTTATACTACTTTTGACCAGCAACATTTTTTTCTCTCAAGATTTAAGACTATATACTCCTATATTAATAGTCAATGCTAAAGACACAATAATTGATGGGAATAAAGTTAATAAAGTAGTTGCTGACTATTACAATCCCGATTTTAAGAAGATGGAAAAAGAGTATTTGAGATATGATTCCAATTCTCAAGTAGTAGAAATTTATGATAAGAAATCAAACTTTTTTAAGCCTTTTATTAATCTGAAATTTCAAGGAGAAACTATAGAAAATTATTTCGGAATGTTTAAATATTTCAAAATAATTCAGAACACGAAAAATGAATTTAAAACCTCATCCGCGACCGGTAATTTTCCAAGTCATTTTGAAAAAATTAATTCTATTGAGATCTTACAAAAAGAAAAAAGGTATTTAATATTAAAATTTAATTACTCAGATATTTATGGCTTCAGGGGTTTTGGAGTTTTAAGCTTAACAGATTTTCAATAAAACACTTAAACAAAAAACCTTGCCCATCCCAAAGCTTTTATTTTAATAGTTTTCATTACTTTGTCGAAAACACCTTTATGTACAAATTATTATTTCTTGTAATTTCCAGCATTTGTTTCAGTCAAAAAAATGAATATTTTTCTGATTCAAAAACAGTTATAAAAGCTAATCAATACAAAATCAATATCACACAAAACAATAAAGGCAAACAACCCGTTGTAGATTTCATTTTATACAAGAAATCTGCTAATCAATGGATTCAAATCCAATTGGGAAATTTCAGAAAAGAAGAAAGCAATCTATATGTAACAACCGATGAAGACCTGAATAACGACGGTTATAATGACATCAAAATTTCTTTTGCGCAAGCTGCCCGAGGCGCCAATGAGATAGAAAAACTGTTGATATTTGATCCAAAACAGCAAAAATTAATAGACATAACTAATTCTCAAGAATATCCTAATCTCCATTACAATCCAACGAGAAACTGTATTAATTCTTATATGTTTTCGGGGAGCAACACTACGTTATTTTTCAAACTCAGAAATAACAAATTGGAAAACTTTGCAAAAGTCGAATTTTATAACGATAGTGTTTACAGTTATAAAATTAAAAATAATGAACAGATACTGCTAAAGAAGAAGCCTTATCAATCTTCTGACGCCGCAGTATTCTTTTCAGATTTTGATCCTATCAAAGAATAGAAAAAAGCTTTGCAATCGCAAAGCTTTAATTTTAGTTAGTTTTCATAAAGTCAAAAGCGCCTTTCCGTAAATGGATTCCATATTCCAGCCAAGCCTTCATACAAGCCAGAAAATTGGCCCAGCCTTCGGTTTGACCGATTGCCCACTTTATACCTTTATCGTCTGTGTTATGCCCTTCCTCCGCAACTTTTATCACTGTGTTATTTTCAGATAATTGTTGCAATTCTATTGTCACAACAGATTTTGGATCCCAGACAAAAACAATTTTTTCATTGGGAATTATTTCTTTCGTTGTCAATGGATAAGAACCATCAAATTCGGGAAAAGACCAGAAAATTTCTTTACCGGCTTCCATTCTTCCGGAACCTTTGGAAATGAAATAATTCTGCATTATTTCAGGATTGATAATCGCTTCAAATACTTCTGAAACAGGCTTCTGGATTCCGATAGAAGCTTTTGCTGTTACTTTTTCCATAGATTTATTTTTTTTAATTAATCACAAAGACACAAATATCTAAATTCTAAATCTGCTTAAAGGCAAAAGGGATTTTGCTAAACAATACAACTTTGTGCCTTTGTGTAAAATTTTTTATCCTTCGTAACCAGAATCTTTGCTGTGATTAACCATCCAGCAAACACCGTATTTGTCTTTGAAGCTTCCGAAATAGTCGCCCCAAAACTGGTCTTCCATTGGCATTTCTATTTCTCCACCTGCAGAAAGTCCGTTAAAGATTCGGTCTGCTTCTTCCCTACTTTCCGGGAAAATAGAAATATAATTTCCGTTTCCTTGATTCAGTTTGTGTCCCATAGACGGAACGATGTCCGAAGCCATCAAAAGGTCTTTTCCTATTGGTAATGCGATGTGCATCACACGGTTTTTCTCATCTTCGGAAAGATGTTCTGTTCCCGGAGCGTTTCCCATTTTCATTACTCCGCCTACGAATTCGCCACCGAAAACGGATTGATAAAATTTGAAAGCTTCTTCTGCTGTACCATCAAAATTGAGGTATGAATTTAATTTTGGCATTTTTAATTTATTTTGTGATTAATGTTAGTACTTTAAATCTTTATCAAAGTCATATGTCATTCCTTCATAGCCAAGGATTTTTCTCATCAAACCTAATTGTCCTGACAAATAATCTTCCCGTCCAATGCACATTCCAACAAAATTGAGAACATCTTCTTTGAAAAAATCAACGCCCATTCCCATTGGGAAATCTTTATCTAAATCTTCGTCTGTAACTTCCAATAACTTTTGATAAACCAAAGGCGAAATCTTGTGGAAACTTTCCCTCAATTGTGCTAATGTGGGATAAATGAAGTTCTCATCCAAAGCTTTTCCCTGGAAAAACAAGTCGCTGAATGGGTCTTCTTCTTTGAGTCCCAAAACCCAGCCCAGGCTATAACGCATATTGATAAAATTCCCAACCATCCAAATGATATGATTGGTTTTTTCATCGATTCTTTTCTTTGCATCTTCCTCAGAAATTCCGTCCAAAACCATTACAAATGTCTGCGAATGGGCACGGAATGCAGGAATGATTATTTCTAATTTTTTTGAGATTGGTTTATCCATCATTTATGTTTTTAAATTAATTTTCAGAAAGACTCTTTACGACTTCTAAGCCTTTGTTGAAGCCTTCATCCATCATATCTTTGTAGCTGCTGTCGACATCGACTTCAACTTTCAGGGTTGTTTTTCCATTATTGCTTTCAAGATAGTAAGCCTCCAAACTTCCATTCCAAGCTTTTACTTTTTCGCTGTCAACATCCTCAACTCCATTAGTTAGCTCACCAAGATGTTTAAACACCAAATGTTTTGGCTTCTCGATACGTTCTATTGTACTTACCATTCCGTTTTGTCCACTTGCTTCTGTAAAATACGTTTTCCCTCCAACTTCCCAATCTGTTTTCATCACAGAACCCGGGCTGAAATAATGCGTCCATTGAGAATAAGTTTTGTCATTCCACAAAATATCCCAAACTTTTTCTGCTGACGCATCAATCTCGATTTGATATCTTAATGTTTCCATAACTTTTTAATTTATGAGTTGTAATAAGCGTCTTCTATATCTTTGATGATAATTTTTTTCATTTTCATCATTGCGCCAAATGCTTTTTGAGCCTTTTCCACTTCGTGCGTATTAGTCAATTCTATTAATCGATGCGGAACAATCTGCCAGCTAAAGCCATATTTATCCTTGAGCCAACCGCACATACTTTCCGAGCCTTCTTTTGTGAATTCGTCCCAATAATAATCGGTTTCATCTTGGTCTTTGGTCATTACGGTTATAGAAGTTCCTTCTGTAAATTGGGCCTTATGGTCGTGTGAACTATCCATCGCCATCATCACATAATCATTGATGATAAACTGAGAATGCGCCACATTTCCAACCACATCACCTTGTCCTTCTACATATTCCATAATGCCTTCTATTTCAGAATCCGGGAAAATGCTTGTATAATAATTCAGAGCTTCTTTACATTTTCCGGCATTATTCCCAGTAAACATCATTACCGGAGAAACTTTTTGCTTGGCTTTCTCAGCTGTAAAATATAACTGCCAGGAAATCCCATATTGGTCTTCTACCCAAGCATATTTTTCGCTCCATGGATAAGCGTCCAATTCCATCATTACTTTTCCTTTTTCAGCAAGTCTGTGATAATAGCTTTCTACTTCTTCAGCAGAATCACACATCATCATTAATGATAAAGTCATATTAGGTTTGAACATTGGACCAGCATTCAGGAACATTAATTTCTGACCTTCGATTTCTATGTTAATAACCATTGGTGTATTAACTGTAATCTCTGTATTTCTGAAGACAGAAGTGTAAAACTCTGCCGCTTCAGCGCCATTTTGGTTGAACCAAAAGCAGGGAAATATATTGTTGTTCATTATTTTTATTTTAGAAATTAGATTTAAAATTTTGTAATCTTCCAAGTTTTAACACAAAGACTACAAAGTTTTTTAATAAAACCGCTTTTAAGTCACAAAGGCGCTTAAACTTATAAAAATTTATATAATCTTTTGTGACTTTTGTAGTTCATTCTAAATACTTTCTGAGTAAGACTTAAAATTATCCAAAATTGCTTGCCAACCGTCTTTTTGGAATTCCAAAGGATTTTGATTTTCCGGGTCAAAGTTTTCAGTCACTTTTGTTTTGTCATCAGACAATTTTTCGAAAATAATTTCAACTTCTCGTCCATCTTCCATATGATATTGGATTGATTGATTTTCTTTAACCTCATCATAAATTCCAACGAAGTCAAAACCAAAACTTCCGTCCTTTGCCTGCATCCTGACTTCCAATTTACCGCCAACTGTTAAATCATTTTTAGCAGAAGGACATTCCCAGCTTTCGTGGGCGAAATTCCATTTCACAATATGTTCCGGATTATTGAATGTGTTCCACACCTCATTAATTGGTTTATTGATTTCTGCTGTTACTTTAATTTTATTCATTTGAATTTCTTTTAAATCAAAGTTAATTTTATTCTGATATGCCCGACTTGTCTTAGGACAATAATTGGTCATAAAACAAAAAATCACTCTTAAAAAAGTGATTTTCAATATCTTTATTTTTTAAAGTTCAATGGATATTTTACATTACTGTAACTATCGATACTTGCTTTGAGCGACCCAACTGCAAGTTCTGCTTTTATGAGGATTGGTACTCTGTTTTGGTCATTTGTCACCCACATTGTCACGCCTTCTTTCTGTTTAAAAACTCTTCCGCTAATTACCGAAGGAATAATTTTGAGACAATTAATTTTACCAAATTTGGTTGACAAGTTCTCTGTTCCGACCACTTTCAATTGAAAAGGAAATAATTCGTCATCAATCCAGACATTCATTTTCAACACGCTTCCGACTTTCAAATTATCCGCAGACTGACTTCTCAAATAATAAAAACAAGACAACATATCCTGAATATCATTTGGAACTTTAATGGTTTTTGCAGGTCTGTCCGTATGTTTTTTATCAACCAAAACCAATGAGTTGTTAGCGGGATTAAAAGTGCTTTGCAAATGTTGCGTATAACTTCCTTCAGAAACGTTTCTTACGTAGAAAAGCGGTTCCTTGTTCTCATTAATATAACTTTCATATACATCTTCTACTTTGAAAAACGCTTTAGCTGCACCACTTGTTTTTCCAACTCCTCGAACGTAGAAAGCAGGCTGACCTTTATAGGATGTTTTGGTAGTTGATAAAGTGGCATTCCCAGCCGTAATAAAACCATAGTGAATTCTATAACTCAAGACCTCGCCAGCATTGATATTATCAAATTGTGCTGAAGCTGATGTGAACCATAAAAAACTGATAAGAAATAACAGATTCTTCATTAAATATTATTTATAGGCTAAGTCTAAGACAAATTATTTGCCAAATTTAAAAAATAAAACCCTCCGTTTCCGAAGGGTTTTAGAGTATGTATCAAATTACATAATATTTGTACCGTCTGGAATAACCGCATTTTTCTTTATCACAACAATTCCATCCTTGATAGAGTGTGTGTCATAATCGCCGTCCGGATGATGTTTTCCTCCGATGATTCTTACATTGTTTCCGATGTAACAGTTTTTGTCAAGAATAGCTTTATCAATATAACAGTATTTTCCGATTCCCATACTCGTGATTCCATCTTTCTCATTTTGAGAAACTTGCTGAGCAGTTTGGTAATAGTCCGCACCCATTACATAGGAATTCACAATTGTTGAGCCTCTGTCAACTCTGGTTCTGTTTCCGATGATGCAATTCTCAATCTTATCTGCTAAAATGATACATCCATCGCCGAAAATCGTTTTGCTGACATACGAACCATTAATCTTCGTTGGAGGAAGCATTCTCGCTCTAGTATAAATAGGATTAGAGCTGAATAAATTGAATTGAGGTAAATCCTGCGCTAAATCCAAATTAGCCTCATAAAAAGACTCAATTGTTCCGATATCTGTCCAATAGCCATCATATTGATAACTTAAAACATTTAGATTTCCGATGGATGCTGGAATGAAATCTTTTCCAAAATCATCACCTTCATAATCGGCAAAAAGCTTTCTAAGCACATTCTTTGTAAATACATAGATTCCCATTGATGCTAGATATTCCTTACCTTGAGCTTTGCTTGCATCGCTAGTTTCAGAAGTCCAATCTGATAGAACATCCAAACTTGGTTTTTCTGTAAAAGCAGTAATATTGCCATCTTCATCTGCTTTCATAATCCCAAATCCAGTTGCATCTTTTGCAACTACAGGAATCGTCGCAATCGTAATATCGCCCCCTTTTTCTTTGTGGAAATCTATCATTTTCTTGAAATCCATCTGGTAAAGCTGGTCACCGGAAAGAATCAGAATATATTCATATTCATATTTTTCAAGATGCTTCATAGTCTGGCGAACCGCATCTGCCGTTCCCTGATACCAGTTTTCATTCTCTACATTCTGCTCAGCCGCCAAAATATCGACAAATCCTTTGCTGAAAATATCAAAGTGATAGGAATTCTTGATATGGGAATTCAGTGATGCAGAATTGAATTGCGTCAACACCAAAATCCTGTTAAGTCCCGAGTTGAGACAATTGGATATAGGAATATCGACCAAACGGTATTTACCAGCAATTGGAACTGCGGGTTTGGACCTCGTATAAGTCAAAGGGAATAATCTGCTTCCACGTCCACCTCCTAAAACGATAGAAATTACGCTTTCATTCATAATATGTTTTTAGTTATATATATTTATTAAAGTTAATGATAGTTTTCAAATATTAAGCCAATGTTAACAAAAAAAATTAGTAGTTATAGAGCTGGGAATAATTCTGTGCCGATTTCTCCCAAGAAAAATCAAAAGACATATTACTATAAATCAAACCTTTCATCAAATCTTTCTGGCTGTAAATATGCAGCGCTCTTTTTATGGCGTGAACAGCATCTTCTGCACCAGCATTGGTAAAATTAAGTCCACTACCACCAGTCGAAATATCCTGAACCGTATCTCGTAAACCGCCTGTATATCTCACAATTGGAATGGTTCCATATCGCATAGAGTACATTTGGTTCAGTCCGCAAGGCTCAACCCGACTTGGCATTAGCAAGAAATCTGCCGAAGCGTAAATCTGATGAGACAAATATTCTTTATAACCCAAATCTATAGCAAAATTAATATTGAATTGATATTGCAATTCCTTCAGCCTGTTCTCGATTTGTGGGTTTCCGGAACCTAAGACAATAATATTTAAGGAGCCATTGGTTTCCTGAATACTTTTTTCAACAATCTCTGGTAAAAGGTCAGCACCTTTTTCACCAGCAAATCGTCCTATGAAACCGAAAAGCGGAAGATTGGGATTGAGCCCATATTCTGCGCAAATGGCTTTTTTGTTTTCCCATTTTCCTTCTTCTGCATAATCTCTGTTGAAATTGAACTTCAGCATATCATCTGTTTGCGGATCCCAAACTTCGGTATCAATTCCGTTGATGATTCCGAAAGCTTTTTGGCGTTCCTGATTCATCAATGGTTCAAGACCTTGAAAACTGTAAAATAACTCTTCCAGATAACCACTAGAAACTGCATTGAAAGCATTGCAGGTTTTAATCATCGTAGCCATCGGATTGATTCTTCCGCTCCAATCCAATAATCCCGATTTTTGACCATCAAAATGGGGAAGAAAGCTGGACATCTGCCAATTCATACTGCCCTGATACTCACCATTATGAATGGTTCCGATGGTTTTGACACCTTTCAGGAATCGGAATTCATAACAATTATCTATCATAAAAGGGACTAATCCTGTATGATAATCGTGGCAATGTAAAACATCCGGACGGATCTGCATCGCACTCAGCCAATGCAAAACACCGTGTTGAAAAGCAATGAACTGCTCGCTCTCATCCCAATAGCCATAGACATTTTCTCTATCCAAAAGTCCCGGAATTTTAACCAAATACAAATCAAAACCTAAAGATTTATCTTTCTCTTTGAAAACCTGAACCTGATACATATGGGAAGATTGATGAATAAAACCATCAAACACAATATCGAAGTCGTGATTGTAGAAAAACGGTTTGTTGTACCAAGGCATTATCACGCTGGCATCCAATCCCATTTTGTTTTGATATTTGGGTAAAGCGCCCACCACATCCGCCAGTCCACCAACTTTTGCGACAGGATAACACTCCATAGAGAGATGAAATACTTTCATATATTTCTTAGTTTATTTTTTACGTTTCAGGAAATCTGCAATTTTAGATTTCTTTATTAGTTTACTTTGTTTCAATACCATACCTGATAAAGGTGGTAATTTTATAATGATTGAGTTCTTTCTGTTATTCCAGCCTTCATCTAATCTTTGGGAAATGACGGCTTCTACTCCGCTTCCGCTGTATTTTTCATCATCGGAATTCAGGATTACTTTCCAGTCTGTATTTTCATCTACGCCAATTCTGTAATCAAAACTATTGGGTGTTAAATTCAGAACAGTCATCAGAACTTCTTTGTCGTATTTGCTTTTTCTGAGATAGATAAAAATTGAGTTGTCTCTGTCATCGCCATCAACCCATTCATAACCATAAGGCGAGAATTGCAATTCGTACAAAGCAGGATGAGTCTTATATAAGAAATTCAAATCTCGTACAAACTCCTGAAGATTTTTATGTACAGGATATTGAAGCAAATGCCAGTCAAGGGAACTTGTGAAATTCCATTCGTTGGTTTGGGCAAACTCGTCACCCATAAATAATAATTTCGTTCCCGGATTTGTGAACATATAAACATACATTGCGCGGAGATTGGCAAACTTCTGCCATTCGTCACCCGGCATTTTGTAAATCAAACTACTCTTTCCGTGCACTACCTCATCGTGAGACAAGGGCATCATATAATTTTCATTATACATATACGTGCTCGTGAAGGTGATTTTGTTGTGATGGTATTTCCTATGAATTGGATTTTCTTTAAAATAGTCCAAGGTATCGTGCATCCAGCCCATCATCCATTTCATTCCAAAACCGATTCCATCATCATGAACAGGCTTGGTTAATTTTGGAAAATCGGAGCTTTCTTCCGCAATGGTCTGAACATCCGGAAATTCTTTATAAACTGCTGTATTAAAATCCTGTAAAAACTGTTTCGCTTCCAGATTGACATTTCCACCATAGATATTAGGTTCCCATTCGCCATCGTTTCTTGAATAATCGAGATGAAGCATAGATGTTACAGCATCTACACGCAATCCATCAACGTGATAACGGTCTAGCCAAAATATTGCATTTGAAATCAGGAAAGATTTGACTTCGGGTCTTCCGTAATTGAAAATATAGGACTTCCAGTCGGGATGAAAGCCTTTTCTCGGGTCTTCGTGTTCATATAAAAAAGAGCCATCAAAGCGGTGCAAGCCATTGGCATCTCCCGGAAAATGAGACGGAACCCAATCCAGAAAGACACCGATATTATTTTTATGAAGTTCAGAAATCAAATACATCAACTCCTGTGGTCCACCGAATCTGGAAGTTGCCGCGTAAAATCCCGTAATCTGATAACCCCAACTCGGGTCGTATGGATATTCCATAACCGGCATAAATTCTACGTGTGTAAAATTCATTGTTTTGAGATAGGGGACTAATTTGTCCGCTATTTCGCCATAACTAATAAAACGTTCAGGATTATTTGGATCACGCATCCACGAACCTAGATGCATTTCGTAAACCGAAATTGGAGATTCGAGACTGTTGTATCGCCAGCGTTTTTCCATCCATTCTTTGTCCTGCCACTCGTACCAAGTGGTGCAAACTGCAGAACCTGCCTGTAGAGCATTCTCAAAGCAAAGTCCATACGGATCCGCTTTTTCTAACAAAATTCCATCGGTTGTTCTGATGCCATATTTATAAACTTCACCAAAATCCAAGTCTGGGATAAAACCTTCCCAAATCCCAGATTGATCCCAACGCCCAGCCAACTTGTGAGAAAAAGAATCCCAATTGTTGAAATTTCCCATTACAGAAACTTCTGTTGCTGTTGGTGCCCAAACGGCAAAATAAACACCGGAAACTCCATCGACCTCCACTTTGTGAGAGCCGAACTTTTCGTAGAGCCTCGTGTGTTTTCCCGAACGGAAAAGATAAATATCAAAATCGGAGAATAGTGAGTATGGCAGAACCGACATAGGTTAAGTATAAATGATGAATGATTAATTATAAATGATGACTTGTTAGCAATTATAATACCTTTACCAAGATAGCGAAATAAATCGTTATAGCATTATAATAATTTTGTTAATAAGTATTAAAGTTGAGTACCTGTGGTAATAGAGCGTAGAATGCATTGTAAAAACTAAATTTTAAATCTTTTTGATTTTATAAAAAATCTAACGGGCTCTTTACTTTTGCTTTGGAAACATCTGTGATTTGGGTATATATTTCTGTGGTTTTGATATTATTATGCCCAAGCAATTCCTTTATTACCCTGATATCAGTACCATTTTCCAACAGATGTGTTGCATAAGAATGACGTAGCGTGTGAACCGATGCTGGAGAAGTTATATCTGCTTTTAGTAGAGCATTTTTCAGGATATTCTGTACACTACGCTCGGAATATTTTTCATTGGTCTGTCCTTCAAATAGAAAAGATTGAGGCTGATAAAATTTGTAATATACCCTCAATAACTCTACCAGCTTGGGAGAAAGCATCACAACTCTGTCTTTTTTACCTTTAGCCTGCCTGATAAGAAGTACGTTTTCGTGTGTTTTGATGTCTGATATTTTCAGTTCCAAGACCTCACTAAGACGCAATCCACAAGAATAGATGGTGGTTAAAATTGCTTTGTGTTTAATATTTTCTGTAACGTCCAGAATCTTTTTCACTTCTTCCCTTGTGAGAAAATTAGGAAGTTTATGCTCTTTCCGTTTGGGATACAGATGTTTCAAATTGACGTTACGCAGAAATATCTCTTTGTAGAACTTGGTAATGGTAGCAATCATTGCCTTTTGATAAGACTGCCCCACTTTCTTTTTATTGACCAACCATATTATAAAATCTTCCAACTGCTGCTGGGTGATTTCCTCCGGATTGAATTTGGCCGAGACTTTTAAAAAGTATGCAAGATGCGATGTGTAGGTCTTTATACTTCTTTCCGCATAACGTTGCAGGCGAAGAATGGTCACAAATTGCTCTGTAAGATTTGGGTTCATCATTTGTTTTTTTTGCGTTTATCCAAATATAGAAAAAAAATAAATAAATCGTTTACAGCTGATTAACTTAAATTAGAAAAAGGATAAGCGCAAGTTTATATGTCTTGTATTGACGCAATGCGTAGATTTGGATGTTAGCGGCAAGCAATCCAAAACTACTATCAAAACAGAACACTGATGAATGAACTAAAATCCTACGAAAGTTTCGATGAACTTGAAGAACAAAACATATATTGGACAGACAGTAAAAGTGTATTTTATCGAAACTTTCAAATAAAAAGTGCTGACTTAGAAAGTTTTGAGCATTTTTTTGGTGTTTGGGCAAAGGACAAAAGAAATTGTTATTCAGGAGCAACTAAACTTAAAGACGCTGACCCAAACACGTTTTCTGCATTAAATATGACTTATGCAAAAGACAAAGAAAATGTTTGGGTTTTGGCAGGGGTAATTAATGATGCTGACGCAAATACTTTTGAAATCTGTGATAGTGGGCAACATTCTTTAGGAAAGTCATTAAAAAGAATTAATGACCGAAAATTTCTACACGAAAGTTTTGTTCCTTATGGCTTTGGACGTGATAAAAATAATGTTTATTATTATGACTTTCAGGGAAAAGGAAAGATTGTAAAAAAAGCTAACGCTGAAACTTTTGTATCACTTAATGACAGTTATTTTGGACACGACGACAAGTGTGTTTTTTGTGGAATTTCAGTTATACCAAAAGCAAATCCAAAAAGTTGGGAAAAATTTAAAGAGAATTATTTTTACTCAAAAGATAGGACAAACGTTTTCTATTTTAACCGACAAATAAAAGATGTAGATGTTGATACTTTTGAAATTGTAGAACTGCCAAGAATTACAGGAACTGCAAAACAATATGCTAAAGATAAATTTACGGCTTATTGGAATGACCGTAAAATTAGCTTTGCAGAATTAAACAAAGAAATAGAAGAAGCAAAAATATATTACGATAAAATGATAGAACTTCTAAAATGACATTAGCCTGCCGCTAACAAGGGTTTTGCAATAATGGGGCGAAACTGCAAAGTTCAACGGTAGTTCTTCGGTTCAACTTTAGTGCAAAATTGAAGATTTGTGCTTCGATTGCCCCACCATCGCAAAGGCCCCGAAACGTTTGTGGCAATTTTACAGAAGCCCGAACATAAATGTATAAAATGGCAAAAAAGAAAAAAAAGCTTCCGAAAAATTTTGATGAATTAATCAAAGAAAATAACATCGACAATCTCAAAAAAGTATTTGATACTTGTGAATTAGATGCAAGAGGTGGTTACGGAAAAGCAACCGCTCTTAGTTTTTTCAATGTTCCTGATGCTCTTGTTCGCTGGTTGGTAGAAAATGGAGCAGATATTGAAGCCGTAGATGATTACCAACGAACAGCACTTCATCAACACACAATGGCTCGTAGTGGCAAGATTGCAATACTCTTAGAACTTGGAGCAAAAGTAAATGCTATGGATAAATATGGCGACACACCTTTGCATTTTGCAGCAGGAAGCAGTTTTAATGTTACTTCTGTAAAAAAATTGATTGAATACGGTGCTGATACCAATGCGCTAAATGCAAATAGACTTACACCACTCGAAAGAGCTTTAAGCCGTGCAAATAACCTCGACATTGTAAATTTGGTAGAAATATCCAAAATCTTATTGGAAAATATAGAAATAACTCAAAAAATGCAGGATCACATTACTCATATTGGAGAAAACTTTGAGTTTCACCGTGAAAAATTCAATAAAGATTATCTGCAGGAAACAGACGAAGCGCTTAACAAACTTTACAATATATACAAAGTTCAACCTGTAAAAAAACGTATTATGCACGATTGTGTATCACCAATTACAGTAAATGGAACAACTTGGCAAAAACAATTTGAGGAATTATGGGAACTTCTTATTCCATCAAACGGAAGTGCAAAAAGTGTACAAGGAGAAGTTGTGCGAATTTCCGGTAAAGTACGAGACGAAATATATAGAAACGGTAGCGGGAATTGGAATATTGATTTCAAAAAAATGTTGGACGCATTTCTTGTGCATTTATCTTCGAGTAATGCTTTATCAGCTAACGAACTTGAAAAAGCAAATTCACTGGTACAAAATATCCGAAAAAATGGAGATGCCGAAACGGAAGAACTTAACTATTTATGTGAACTTGCTACAAAATGGACACTTCTTAACCCAACACCAATTTTACTTGACAAACCAAATTACAAAAGATAAAAAACTACCTAGCAAGGGTTTGGCAAATGAAAAGCTTAAATACTTTAATTGAGCATTTTTGCGAGGTTCAACATTAGTAACTCTGTTTAATTTTTTATGCTAAAATCTTAGGTTCCGGCAACCCCCGAAACGTTAGCTATAATGCCACAAAATGCGAACAAAATGAACAATATCCAAATAAACAAAATTAAAGAATATGAGAAAAGTACAAACATTAGGAAAATTAGTTTTATTTCTTTATTTCTGTGTTTGGCGATTGTTTTACCTCTTGGATTTTATATTCTTACAATAAATGAAGCACTCCCGTTTAAAAACGTAGATAGTGAAAGCTTTGACAGCAGAATGAAAGACAGTTTTTTATTCGCATTTATATTATTTGGATGCTTATTGCTTTTAATTGGACCTTTTGTCTTTATAATAAACAATATGTTTAAGAGATATTTAAAATTTATTAGAACTCTTAATGTGGATGACGCTGAAAAACTATTATCTCTGAATGAAAAAGAAAATTTTATTTATAAATATATGCCATCATATATAGTAAAAGAAAATACAATTACATTCTTCACTATGTTTCATCAAAATACGATAAATTTTAATGATATTATCAGTATTGAAGTTAGACAAATATTCCATAAAGGATATAAGGCTTTTGTTGTAATTAAAACATTAAACAATAAGTATTCTTACACTTTATCCGGAAACTCATTTAAGGTTAGAAATTTAATAACCGAAGCTTTGACAGCTAATCCTAAAATAATTAATAATGAAAACTGGAATTATTAGCATACTGCTAACAAGGTTTAGCTTTATTCAATAGTAGTTTTTCAATCAAACTTTAACATTTCATCTTTCAAATCTCCAGAATATTAGCTGTATTTTTACAAGAACGACAAGTAATACAAGTTAATTTTGACATTTCGTACCTGCTCAACACAAAAACACTAAACAAAATGGGATTATTTGATATTTTTAAGAAAAAAGAAGAACGGAAAGAAAATCAGGAAAGCAGAATATTGCTTGCAATGCCAATGTTTGTAAATGGCGACAGGTACGAATTAAACGCCATTGTCGACCATCTGAAAAATTATTGGAATTTAGCTGTGACAGATATTGATGGAGATGATGAAACTGCAATTTTAAACATCGATGATGAGAAAGTTGCTATTGCTTTTATGCCTATTGCCATTCCGATAGAGGACATTACCGGAACTGCACAATACGCCTATAATTGGCCAACTGTATTGGATGAGGTTAAAAATTCTACCGGACATTCTATTGTTTCCGTATTGTCGGGAACAAAAACGGACGCAGAAAGATTTAAACTTTTGAGCAAAATCTTACATTCAATCTTAACAACATCAAACTCAATTGGGATTTATCAAGGAAGTCAGACGCTTCTTATCCCTAAAGAGCAATATCTAGAAAGTGCAGAAAACTTAAAAAATGATGCTACGCCAGTCAATCTTTGGGTTTATATTGGCTTAAGGGAATCTGAAGAAGGAAATTCCGTTTACACTTACGGTTTGAGTGCATTTGGAAAACTAGAGATGGAAATTATTAACTCAAAACTAGGTTTGGAGGAATTGTACGATTTCATTTACAACATATGTGCATATGTGATCAACAGTAATGTAACATTTAAAGATGGAGAAACTTTGGGTTATACAGCTGAACAAAAAATCAACATAACACTTTCTAAAGGACAATTGGTTGACGGACAAACCCTGAAACTTGAAATGTAAAGCTACAGCTCAACTAATGTACTCAGCTTTTAAACTAATAAATATAAATTTACTAAATAAACGATTTTAATAAACTTAAATTAAGACATAATCTCAAAAAAAACACAATGAATCAAGTTTTACCACTTATAACGATATTTTTAGTCTGTCTGATTTTTATTTTTTGGAAAAGCAAAAGTCATAAAAAACAAGCTACATCATCGCTTACTGAATTAGATATATTTATGTCGCTACAATTCTCATTGGATCACGCAGAATTTACACTTAATAAAAACAAAAACTTGTATCCTTTTGCGATGACGATGTCTAATAATGGCGTGGACACAGACTATTACAATTTCGAAAACAAAGAAGTTTCGATTGAGAACATTGAGAATCAATTAAAAGAAAGCAAAACCGATATGGGTTTGATTTTGATAATTTCAAATGATGCAGAGAATTCCAGACTTGAAATTCAAAGCTTTTTAAAAGGAATTAAAAAAAGTAAACGTGAGATTATGAATTACAAAACTGTAGATAACAAGTATATAATTGACAGACAAAATATCAAAACTATTGACGAACGTCCTAATTTTATTTATTAGAAATAAAGCTTTTGCCAAGATTTATGACAAAATACGCTGAAGTTCAGAATTATCAGTATTTTGCAATATTACATACAACAACCCCAGCACTAAAGAAAGAGTTGAATTGACATTTAGCGAAGGTAATGAATTCCTGACGATTACATATCTTCTACAAACTGAATCCGATTATAAAAAATTCATTTCAACCTTATATGATTATCATTTTAAATACAGCAAAAGAAACAAGCGTTATCAATTGCCGACGAGCTCTTATTCTGGAGAAAATATATATCTTATGGGTTTGAAAAGAATTGATGGAAAACAATTTTACACTTTGAAATATGATAGTTATGTAGACAAAGCATTGTCTGGACCACGACCAAATTCTCAAAATCAGATTCCGCTTCCTCCAAAATCTGATAGTGTGAAAGTAAAATAAAATTTAGTAAAAAACGCAGGGAATATGAAAACACAACTGAAAATTTTCGCATTATCTACAATATTACTCTTGTACAGCTGTAAAGAAAATGGTGATAAAGGGTCTAAAAAGAATGTCGCAGACAATGAGTTTCTTAAAACTTTGGTAGTAAGACCAATCGGAAAAAGCAATTATTACATTTCGCTTCCTAAAGATTATGTGATAGAAGAAACGAACGGAGAAGACTTTTCCGTTTACCATTTTCATCCTGCAGACAGCACAAAAAAAGAAGATTTCTCAGGAGGTTTTTATTTTGGAAATCATCCCAGCCAGTTTCCTCCAGATAATAAAAGCTGTACAACAGAAAATAAGAAGAATAGAATACTTGGCCAAGATTCTAATTGGACAGTCTATAACTGTAACGGCAATTACTCTATCCAAACCATTATTGATAGTAAAAGTGGTGAGAATTGGAATGAATTGCTTCATCTTTTTGGAAATGCCCAATCCAATAAAAATCTCAATAATCTGTTGTTTATTTTTACGACAATGAAGAAATAGGAATTTGAAAAATTGAATTATACATTCACTTGGTATCGACATCAACCATTTAAAGAATGCTAAGATTAAGAAATATGTTTGAAATTTAACACAAATAACTGCAACATTATTTACCAAATGATAAAACCACAAGAATTTTTAACAAAATATAACATTGATTTAAACAAAACAACCAGTTTATTAAGTCAAAAAGGATTTAGATTATTATCGGAAGATGAGATTAAGGAAACCAAAGAATGGCTAGCCAACTATAAATTGGGGATTGACCTTTTTCCAATTATAACTAATGATGAAAGTGACTTTATCGCAGTTTACACAGAAGAACCTTTGCTGGATAAAGTGGCTTTGTTGCAACACAGTGATCTAGACTTCACTCCAAAATTCAAAAATATCAATAACTTAATCAATCATATAAAAAATGGAATTATAAATCACGATAATAATTGGGAAAGTTTTGATAATCATTTTGATTACCCCAACCATACTAATAATCAGCAAGAAAAATTAATTATTGAAAAATTAAAAAAGAACTTAGAAAATAAAGATATATCGAGTGACAGATATGAGCTTCTAACTTCTGCAATAATGGTTTTTACACCTTATGAAAAAATTGAAAATATCTATCCATATTTAGATGACAAGGATGTATTTGTTCGGCAAAAATGTGTCTCAATTCTTGGAGATTTTTACAGGCACGAGCCGATAAAAGAAAAAATACGGAAAACATTGAAAACAATCAATAATGAAGTATTAGCAAAACAAGTCTATGATGGTTCTTTGGTTGAAGCTAAAAAAGGATTTTGGAAATCATTGTTTAATTGATTGAGAAGAATACAATATTTGCTAAAATAAGTTTAGATAATTTCTGTTTTCAAATTAAAACGAAAATATTAAAACAAAAAAACTATGAAAAACAAAGCAATTATTATCGGATTATCATTGTTGCTGTGCCTTTTTGCCTTTCTAATTAGAGATTGGTTTTTGTCGTTTTTTATAGCCGAAATTACGGGTGAAAATATTTTGTTTAGTGACAGTTCAAACGTAACTCATCAGATTTTCCCGATGCTGATTTTTATTTGCTCATTTGGAATAATTCCTTTCTTATACCTGATTGCCAAAAATTATTGTAAAATCTATTCGGGTAAACAACAATTATTTTCTCTACTCATTATCATAATTTCAGGATTTCTATTTTTGGGATTGAGAGTGATTTATCTAAAATTTAAAGTTGCTCAAATCAACGACATTTTAAGAAGAGCCGAATTTACTTCCGAAGCTGATATTCCCAGAATTAATTTTCAGGATATGTATTTGGAATATTATCTGTTGGCTGGTTTGGTAGTTGGAACAATACTTTGTATGATTATTTTTAAAAAATCTTCAAATAGTGAATTTAAAAACTAAATTCAAAGAAACTTCTGTATGAAAACATTGGAAAACCGAATATTAAGCTTTGACAATTGGGAGCAACCGTGGACATTTTGTGAATTTGTATTTCAGGATAAAACATTAAATTACAATGAATTAAATTTATTCAACGAAATCTGGACAAAAGGCGGCGCCTTCGAATTATGGAATGATTACGATTTGGTTTTAGGTTGTAAGGCAAGTCACTCTTTTATTGCTGACAATTACAATTTGGCAGATAAAGCCATTGCTAATATTGTTCGGGCACTTTCTTATGAGTGGAAATAATATGAAATTAAAAGGTTTTTACATAGACATTAAAGAAAGCATTGAGCAACATTTCAGTTTCCTCGAAATATTTGGTTTATAATTACATTCTACCACATCAACAATAACATTTTATGAAATTAATAAATGCCTTTCCAAAACTAAACGAAAAGTTATTAGCCCAGGTTGAAAACACCTTAGAGCAGCGATTTGGCTATAAAAACATACCAACCGACTATAAGAATTTTCTGTTAAACAATAATGGCGGTTATGTTTCGCCGGGATATATAGACGATACGGATGACGCTGAACATACACAAGAAGTTGTATTTGAAACACCTTTAAAATGGGTAAGAATGAACAATGCTTCAGTTGAGCCTGCTTTGATTTGCTTTTTTGGAGTTTGGCTGGAAGATGATATGAATGAAGATGAGGTTGAAAATTGGGATTTGCCCGAACTTATTTTATCCAACGCAAATTCTAAGGAAGATTTTGATGTTTTGCCAGATCATATGATGTCGATCGCAAGTTGTCAGCATCCTGATGCTTCCGACATTCTTTGTATTTCGTTAGACAAGCAAGACTATGGATCAATCTATTACAATTACGGTATGTGCGACCATCCTTCAAACTTTCACGGCGATTTTTATGAAAAAGCTGTAAATCTCGTTCTGCAAAAATATCATCTATCCAATGAAGATACTTATAATTTAGACGAAGAAAATCCAAATGACAGAAAAATAATCAACGAACTGAAAAGGGCAACTTTCGTAAAAGTAGGAAATTCATTTACCGAGTTTCTGGAAAATTGCAAGATTATTGATGTAGAAACGGCTTAAAGATTTTGACGAGGAAGAATTTGCTTGATGATTTTTAAGTTTAATCATCAAGGTATGCGATAAATAATCACCAATCAAAAAGAAAATAAATAACAAATGGATAATAAACTAAAACCTTACTGCACAATTATTGGAGAAACAATAGTTACCGTTGTTGTCTTTGGAGACGAGCTGGCCGATTTGTATGGATATGAAATGGATGCAGGCGACCCATTTTGGTACATATCTGGCACAGATGCCTGGTTTGAAAAACAAGAAGTAAACGGCGAAACGTTCCTAGTTGCCAAAACTTACGACAAAGATTATTTCAGTGTGCCTGTAGACCAGAAAGCACTTGATTTATTGGCGGTTAAAAATGGCATATTGGTACTCTTACCGAATGCGCCATTGAAAGCGGAGGACATTAAACAAACGACTGATTTAGAAGAGTTAAGGGAATGGATGAATACCGAAATTGGTGAGGATGAAATTGAGGGCGTAATCTACTGTTTCTACACAGAAGAAGACAAAAAGAAATATCACGAGCAATAAACTAAAACTTGTTTTATGAAGTTATATCCAACAATTGACGAAGTTTTTGAAGCACCAATGACTGTTTTCAAAACCATATTCTTTCCGCTATTGACAGTTGCCTTAAAGGACCTGAACAAAGGCGAAGGTAAAGTTCATTTTGTAACTGTTTGGGGAAATGGCGATCCTGACCTAAATTTCAAAGATGAGTTGTTTGGTTTTAATTTTATCAAATTCGATTGGACAGGTGAAAAATATAAGTTTAATGGAGACTTAAGCAGTATTGAAACGTTTGATAAGTTGAGCGACTGGTACGCAGAAGCTGAGAAAGAATACGAAGAAAACAAGGCCGATTATCTGACACAAAAAGCCTACGAGGAAGTTAAGAAAAGTCATTTTGCGATACAGAACGAGCGTAGAAGGAAGATTTCTTTTGAATATTATCATTATGTGAAAGGGCTTATCAATTATTGGATAACGAGAGATAAATATCTGGAAACCGGATTATTTATTCAGGGTGGAGCCTATACCGACTGTGACAGTAACCACGAGCGAAAAATCTATGAAAAACTAAGCGCTACAGGTGCTACAACACGAAACAACGAGTTAATCGGAAAACTTACAGGTTATAATTATAGCGGTTTCGGGGAAGATGAGATCAGTTTATATATTGATAGAAAACAACAACAAGTATTTCAAAAATTTAATTGGACCTAAACTATTAACTAAAAAATACGAAAATGCCATTTCCAATTGATCTCAAATACATCGAAGAAACTGAAAAAGAGCTTGGACTTACGTTTCCCGACAGTTTCAAAAACAAAATGCGCAAAGAAAACGGTGGAGCTTTAAGCACCAAAGAAGATGACTGGCAACTTTTCCCATTTTTTGACCAAGCAGACCAAAAGCGAATAAGCAGGACTTCCAATCATATCGTTTTAGAAACCAAACTAGCCAGAAATTGGGGCAATTTTCCAGTCGATGGAATAGCAATTGCATCAAACGGATCTGCCGATTACTTGATCTTATTAACAACAAAAGAAAACGATAAACTGTTAGACGATAAGATTTTTTCGTGGCTTCACGAAACGGGAGAAGTAAAAGAAATCGCTAAAAGCATTGAAGAAATTACCTCAATTACTTTAAAAGCTAAAAGCAAGAAGCAAGTTCAGAAACAGAAATTAAACAGCCTAAAAACAGATGATGGGTTTGGTATCGATAGCATTCCATCGCCTTGGATATTAACAGAAAAATTTTCTCACAACAAACCGCCATTTTATACTTTTCAAATTGGCAAAGGAACTGATTGTTTGGTGAGTTTAGAAACAGCTTTCCCGACAGATATACTTAATACCGACAAGTATTGGTTTGACCAATGGAAGAAAGAAACGGGATTAAAACCCAACAAGAATGATTTGTTCATACAACGAAATGACTTAGAAGACTATTCCTACATTATTGTAAGAGGTAAAAATAGTACACCCGTTTATTATTGGATCAACAGCAAACAAACTGAAAAATGGCACTTAAAAATGAAAACCAGCTCAAGCAGACATAACGGAGATTTTAAGGAACTTAGCAAGTTGCTTAGTAACATTCGAGTTGAAAATTAATGATATAAATTTAAAAAGGTAAAACTGAGGGCAAACCAAACTTCCAGAAAAATCCTTTGCAAAGAATATTTCACAAAATCTAAATAAAAAAACAAAATGAAAAAACTATTATTCGTTATTCTGTTATTATCAAATTTGATTGCTTTCTCACAAAATAAGGAGAAAGAATACAAAAAGTTCTTTGAAAATGGGAAACTCAAAGAACAAGGATATAAAAATAAGAAAGGAGAAAATGTTGGAATTTTCAAATATTACTACGAAAATGGTCAGGTTTATGTTACCGGACAATTCGAAAATGGAAAAGAAACTGGAAAATGGCTCTATTTCTTTAAAGACGGAAAGCCATACATGACCGGTAATTTTGAAAATGGAAAGCAAAGTGGAGAATGGAAAAAATATTACAACAATGATAAATTAATGCAAGTGGAATACTACAAAAATGGAAATTTAACAGGTGAATGGAAATTCTACCACGAAAATGGCGAATTGTTTAACATAGGAAACTATACTAATGGAAATAAAATCGGAGAATGGAAGGCTTACCACGAAAACGGAAAATTGTCCAGCATCGCATATTTTGAAAATGGCGAACAGACTGGTGAAGCGAAAACTTACTATAACAATGGACAACTATGGGGATCGGGAAATTTCGCAAACGATCATCAAATCGGAGAATGGAAAACACACGATAAAAGCGGAAAACTAATTAAATCTGAAATGTTTGATAAAGACGGGAAACTAATAAAAACAGTGGATTATTAAAGTTTACATTCAGAATTTAATCCAAAAAACACAATTAAAATGAAAAATATCACAAGAATTATTTTCTTATGTTTAATCGCTTGTCAAAGCAAACCAGAGAAAGCCAAAACAGTTACTAATCATCCTAAAATTGCAGAAATTGAACAATCTAAAAGCGATGACAATGAACTGTTCATTCTTCACGAAAAAATAAGTGAAAATTTTGTCAAAATCATTCCGCCTAAAAATTCCGATTTTGAATTTCCTGATGATGAGGCAAAATTAGAACCTTATAAACACGGTGATTTCAATGCGGATGGAAAACAGGATATTTTGGTTTTTCTCGGTGCTTGCGGAACTGGTGGTTGTATGTACGGATTGTTTCTAAATCAATCTGATAATTACTATAAATTGGCGTTTATGGATTACTTGAAAAATCCGGAATTCATTACAGAAAAAGACGGTTTGTGGACCATCCAATCGTCCGAAGAACTGGAACCTTATAATCCTTCAAAAGTTCAGGTTACCACTTTCAAATTTGATAAGAAAACTGACCAGTACGAGTTGGATAAAACTTATGTAAGCAAAGAATAATGCTTGAAATTGTTAACGGCCTATCTGTTTTCAACACTTTAAATTCTTAAAAATTGGAAAGAATTTTGCTCCACACTTTCAAATTACGGTTATGAGAGTTCTGTATGTTATATTATTTATTTTGTTTTTACAAGCCTGTGCTACAAAAAAGTACACCAAAGCTCATCTTCTTCCCGAAGGCATAAAATCAGCGACTCAAGAAGTTTATGACACTTCAAACCATCAGAGAAAGCTTCTTCATAAAAAGGAAATGACATTTACCAAAAATGGTCGAATCAAATATTCGAAAACATTTGATTCCAACGGAAATCTTTTGCAGGAAACGGAAAAGAAATTGTGGTTTACAGTAGAACGCTATCCCAACAAAGATTCTTACTATTGCAAAACCCGCTGGAAACCCAATCAACGTGAACGCATCAGCTGTTATACCAAGAAGCGATATAAACAAAACGAAAGCATCTATCATTACAACAAAAATGGCAGTATTGATAAAATCGCAGATAACTTTGAGACGTTTAATACGAGGCAATTCCATTATTCCAACAACGAGCTTTCCAAGATTGTGATTACTGGAAAAGACAACAAAAACATTGACGAATTATCAATCAGTTGTATAGAAAAAGACGAGAACGGAACTTGCCTCAAACAGACTATAATTTCTACTAAAACAGATAAACAGCAAGAGATTTTGATTTCTCCGAGATATCATTAATCTTGATTAAAATTTGAAAATACTCTTGATGAAAGCTTTGTTGAGATATTTATCCAACGGATAGATTTTAAGGAAATGATTTCCAATAAAAAGCAATATCAAAACGACTGCCGGCTTGTAGAAAAGATTGAGAATATTCAGCTTTAAATCCGGCATAAAAATGGCGACGTTGATGGAAATACAGCCTAAAATCATTGCATAAATCATCTCAATCCCCAAAGGAAAAACTTTAAATTTGATATAATTGAAAACGATTTTGATAATATTAAATAACGACAGAGAAATCGCATAGGCAATCGCAATTCCTAATATTCCCAAGTCTGTGTGTTTCAGGAAAAGCATATTGGTTGTGATGGTTAAAACAGCCAAAATCAGCATCACCACAATATTGAATTTATAATATCTTGATAGGGAAATAATATGGCCGTTGAATCCCGTTGCCAGATCAAACAACATCGCAAATCCGAGAACCCAAACAATCGGCTCAGAAGAACGCAAATCTTCACCATTCTTCATAAAGTCTGCTAGATATGGGAATCCTACCGCAATGCAACAGAACAAAACCAAACCGAGGAAAAACAAACTGAGCGATGTTTTTTTGTGAAATCTGTCCAGTTCATCGTAATCTCCATTCGCCAAAACCTTATTAATAATCGGTGCTGACAGGTTGAACAATCCCATCTGCGGAACGACAATCAGGGAAATAATAGAATAAATATTATTGTAAATCCCGTTTTCCTCAAAACTGATGAATTCGCCAATCATATAACTGTCAATTTTGATAGCGATGTAATTTCCGATATTCCCTAAAAATCCGAAGAAACTATAAGTTAAAATTTCACGATAAAGATTGTCTTGTTTGAAATAGCCTAAGTCAAAATCGAACCTCACTTTTTCCAATCGATTTGTATAAAGTCCGTAGCCAAACAGCGAAATCACGAACATCATAAAGAAAAATCCGTAAGCCGATTTTTCCGCAAATCCCATAAAGAAAAACAGACAAAACGCACCAAGATTGGCCAGTTTTGGAACAAAGTTTTCAAAGATATTGGGAACTACTACTCTTTTATAATTGGTCAAAAATTTATTAAAAACAGACGATAAAGCCAGAACCAAAGCCAGTGGCAAAATCAGATTTTTCATTTTCCAAACCTCCAATTTTTTGAAGTCTGGAAACAGATAAGCAATGAGGAAAAATCCACCTACAACAATTAAAAAATTAATGACAACAGCCAACAAAGAAAGGCTTAACATATTGTGATGTTTCCCGTCTGCATTCACTTTTGCAAAGAATTTGACGTTGGAAAAACTCAATCCAAAAACAATAATCGGAACGATGATTTCGGCTGTCGGCAAGATATAACGGAGCTTTCCATAAAACTCCATATCGTACGGAAAAATGAAAATAGCCGAAAATGTTCCCAGTAAAAAACCGAGATAACCAATTATCGAATATTTTACACCTTGTCTTGCTACGACACTCATAGTTTTTATTTAAAGTTCTAAGTTTTGGGTTAAGGCTTCTAAGCCTTTGGAAGAAAAATTATATTGTTGATGTAATCTTTATAATTCTTAACATTATCCGGATTTTGTTGATTCAGGAATTCTTTTGTTAGAATTTTTGGTTGTAATTTTTCTCTATCCAAATAATTTACGGAATAGCCCCAATCCGCAATCTCGGAAATCAAAGTCCAAAGATTTTCCTGGTGATGACGTTGCTCCATCTCAACCATCAGAATTGGCTTATATTTCTCGATTGTTTTTGTGGCTCCTCTCAAAGTCTGCATCTCATTCCCTTCCACATCAATTTTAATAAAATCGAGTTTTTTGAGATTGAGATTGAGTTCATCCAAAGGCTTTACTTCCACTTTCTGAAGAATTGTTTTTTCTTCATTTTTTTCTTTGATAGAAGTTTGTAAAGTTCCTCTCGTATGGATTTTTTCGCCATTAATCACAGGAATTTTGAATTCAGCTATGGTAGAAATATCAGACAAAGCCACAGAAAATAGATTGACTTTTGGAAATAATCGCCCTAATCTTTTGAACAATTTTTGATTAGGCTCAAAAGCGAAAATATTTTCCGGCCTAAGATGATTTTCCAAAGTGAAAAGATAAGCGCCTACATTGGCTCCAACATCCATAAAAACTGAATCTTTTCTCAAAACGTCTTTAATCCAAAGAAACTCTGGCTCTACTTTTCTTTCCAAAAGATTTTGTGCAGTCAAACCTTTCAGCTTCTTGAAAAATCTGCTTTTGTAATAAGACGGCGAAATGTACTGTAGATTCTCAGCAAGCTGACTGTAAACACTCATCGATTTTGGTCATAAAGAAAACAACGGCAAAGAAAAGGCATTTATTTTACAAATCATAAAACTTTGTTAAGAGAATGATTTTTTGAAGGATCTAAACGCAAAATGCGCAGGTTTTTTTGAATATGTTTTTAAGATTCGCAAAGACGCTCAGCTCAGCTATTTTGTCTTGAAATAAGAATGATTATCAATATAATTTTTACTAATCTTTATGCTTTCAAAAATATCTTTGTCGCTGGAATCTTGTTCTAAAAACCAATATTTGAGACCTGCTTTTTCTTTGGCTTCGAAAATGGATTTAAAATCAATGGCTCCATTTCCAATTTCAGCAAAATCTTTGGTTCCGGCTTTCATATCTTTCACGTGCCACAAAGGAAATCTTTTCGGGTATTTTTCGAAATAATCTAAAGGATTCAAACCAGCTTTTGAAATCCAATAGAGATCCAGTTCCATTTTCACCAAATCAAAATCTGTATTTTCTAAAATGAAATCATAAACCGTTTTATCTTCGAGTTTTTCAAATTCAAAATCGTGGTTGTGATAAGCAAAATCAATTCCTGCTTTATTGGTTACTTCTCCAGATTTATTGAGTAATTCCGGAAGTTTTTTATAGTGTTCTAGAGTTCTTTCTTCCTCAAAAAGATATGAGCAAACCATATATTTTGAACCTATGAAGTGTAAATCTTCAACGGATTTTTCCCAGTCATTTAGAAGTGTGCCTTTACTGTTGTGAATAATTCCGGTTGTATGGTGAGAACTTATCACTTCTAATCCTATATTCTTCAGAATCGATAGGAATTCCGATCTCGTTTTTCCATAGAATTTTCCGTCATAACCGTAGATTTCGACTTGCTTAAAGCCCAATTGTGCTAAACGTTCCAAAGATTTTTCCAGATTCTCAGCAACAGCATCCCGAATCGTATAAAGCTGGATGGCTAAAGGTTTTCTATTATTCATAAGGTTTGAAGTTCCACAAGCATATAAACCCAAAAATCCCAATCCGGACAAGCTTATAAAATCTTTTCTGTTCATTTTTGATTTTTCGATGGTTTAAAGGTATGTAAATTCCATTAAAATAAAACCTGCCGAGAAATGGCAGGCCTTGAGAGAGAAAAATTAGGAGTAGTTAGTTTGACTTGATAATTTTAAATGATTCTTCGTTTAATTTGGTTTTAAGTTTTAGGATATAATTTCCGTTCGGAAGATTAGAAAAATCAACTTTTGAAATATTTTCATTTTGTCTTGATAGAACTTTTTTACCGTCTTGAGAATAAATTTCAAAACCTGATATATTTTCTTTAGAATTGATTTGCAACATATTTTTTACAGGATTTGGATAAACACCAATTGTTGATTTGTTCAAATCTTGAACGGCAAGTGTTCCTCCAAATTTGTACAATGCATAGTTATTATCTTTCAAAGACATCGCAAAAAGATTATTATCATTGGTTTTTATAAAGGTGCTGAATCTGTTGTTTTCTCCAACCAAATCTTTGTAATTGTTTTCCCAAGCGGTAACTCCTGTTTCTGTTATTTTTTTGATGATTGAATTGTTAGTGTTAAATTCTGAAAAAGAAAGAAGATAGCCGTTATCGGTTCCTGAAATTAGTGCGATATCATAATAATTATCTCCAAAATAATTATTGGTCCAAATTGTATTGCCTGAACTGCTCTTTTTAGTCAGAAGAGTTTTTGTTGCCGATTCGTGGTTAACGCCAGCTACCAAAAGTTCGCCAGCATTATTGATTAATCCTTTTTCATAGATGCTTTCGCCTTCTGATATGTATGTGTTCTCCCAAACCAGGTCACGGGAATCATTGTATTTTGCTATCCATCCGTATTCGTTTTCGATATCAGTTTCTTCGTCATAGTAAGCCGTTTCACCTACCAAAGCAAAACCGCCATCAGCCAAAGGAACTGTATCAAAAATCACAGATCCGGGATACTGCGTATAAGTTCTTGTTTTAATCCACAGCTGATTACCATTTGTATCATATTTACCAAAGAAATAACTGAAAGATGTGTCATCTTCAAAATCACCACTCAGGACGATGCTGCCATCTGCCAATATATCCATATCAACTACAAATGTTTCTTGATTATTAACTGTAATGGTTTTTGTCCAGATTACATTACCGTTTATATCCAACTTCACAAAAGATGGGTTACCATTTCCAGCATTTTCCGTAATGAAGTATAAATTGTCATTACTATCCTTACTCAATAAAAAAGGAATGTTATTAAACAAGTCCGGCAATGTTTTTTGCCATAACAGATCTCCACTGCTATTAACTTTATTAACCTGAGGAATAAACGTATTACTACTTCCAGTAAAAACATAACTGCCGTCTGAGAGCTGAACACTTCCTCCGGAATACATCAAAGTGCTGTTATTAACTGGCGATATTGTTTTTTGCCATAGTAATCCTGGCGCAGTGGATTGTGCTCCAAACATTGTAAACAATCCAACTAATACAAGTAAAGTAAATTTTGTTTTCATATCATTGATTTTTAAATTGTTCTGTAATGAGAATTTTTCATTGTTATTGTTATCAGCAAATGTATACTTCAAAACAAATACAAGTAAATACCTCAAAAAAGGTATTTTGATTAATAATTTTTGTTAATTTTATAACAAATCACAACTATGGATAAGAATTACTCAATAAGTTCGAAAAAAGCACATCCACTGCTGAAAGTCTGGAACGCTTATCCCCAATCTCTGAGTAATACTGCCAAGAGTATTACTACTCCACCAACCATTGAGCAAATAATTGGCGAATTATTTTCTATTGGAGAGTTCTATTATTACAGCATCAATGTTCCGGAAAGTACGTTAATGTTTACAAACGGTCATATTTTGAAAATTCACGGATTGAAAAAACTCCCGAAGTATCTAAAAGAAATTATTGATTTAATTCATCCCGACGATCTAGATTTTGTGATGGAAGCCGAACGAATGACTCTCGAAAAAATGAATGAAATTGGATGGGAGCATCAACAAAATCTCAAGTGTAGTTATTGTTTCCGGATGAGAACTTGGAAAGGTAACTATGAAATGTTTCATCATCAATCTCTACATATAGCCAAAGACGAAGATGGAAAATTACTACAAGCTGTTAATATCCATACCAATATCCAACATATTACCACAACCAATTCTCATATTGTTTTAGTCGCAGGAGTTGGCAACAGAGACGATTTTCATCAAATGCATTATGAGAAAACAGAACAAAAACAATTGCCCGACAATTCGCTTACAAAAAGGGAAATTGAGATACTCTCCTTATTAGCTTTGGGTAATTCGGCCAAGCAAATTTCTGATATTCTGGATCTTTCTTACCATACTGTAACTACACACCGCAGAAATATTTTTCAAAAAACAGATTGTACAAAAATATCAGAACTCATAAAGAAAGCTCTGGAATGGGGACTTATCTGAAATAATTGATAATTGATAATTGATAATTGATAATTGATAATTGATAATTGATAATTGATAATTGATAATTGATAATTGATAATTGATAATTGATAATTGATAATTGATAATTAACCATTAATTCCCAAACTTGTTTTAAATTTGAATTTTAAATTATCTTTATGAAATATTTACTTATTATTATGCTATCACTATTCGGATTTTCAAAAAATAAGGCACAGGCAAAATCAATTCACAGTTTTAAAGTAGAAGCTTTAGATGGCTCAACCATTGATTTTTCTAAATTCAAAGGCAAAAAAATATTGGTTGTCAACACCGCTTCCGAATGCGGATTTACGCCTCAGTATGCAGATTTGGAAAAGCTTTATGAGCAGTACAAAGACAAATTGGTTGTCGTAGGTTTTCCAGCCAATAATTTTGGAGGACAAGAACCTGGGGCCAACCACGAGATTGCAACTTTCTGCCAAAGAAATTATGGTGTTCAATTTCCAATGGCGGCGAAGATTTCTGTAAAAGGAGATGATATTGCTCCGATTTATAAATTCTTAACAGACAAAAAGGAAAATGGCGTAAAAAACACCAAAATCCTTTGGAACTTCACCAAGATTCTTTTGGATGAAAAAGGTAACATCATTGATAGTTTTGTAAGTACAACCAATCCAATGAGTGAAAGTATTACGAAATATTTGAAATAGATTTAGCACTCTACACAAATAAAAAAGCGTTCAGATTTTGAACGCTTTTTTATTTTACTAGTCAACTCTTAAAAAATTTCCATTTTTATCGAATTCCAAATCGATGTCGTTGAGTAAATCAACTTTGATTTTATTTCCATCTTTATCAATACTTTCTACAGCTACACCTTTGTAATGCTGATTGAGATAAGATTTGATTTTCGCAGGAATCAAAACGTTTGGAATACCTTGCTTATCACTGATTTCTTCCCAGTTTCCATTTTTATCAAAATCGATTTCTACACCATTGTTCAGTTTAACTTCGTACTTTTTGCCAACCAAAGTTGTTTTCGATTCATACTTTATCACAGTTGCTTTGGGATAATGCTTGGCAAGAAAATTCTTAATACTTATAGGCATTTGCTGATAAGAGACAGCAATTTTAGTTGGATTTAAAACTTCAGAATTAACTTTAGCTGCGTGATATAATAACGCTCCTGAAAACAACAATATTAGACTTAGTTTATTTAATTTCATAACAAATTATCTTTTTGAATTTAACAAAATCTTAGAAACAAAAAAGCGACCAAAATAGCCGCTTGTAAATTAATATTAAATCAAATTTTATACAAAAGGCAATTTAACCACTTTCGCAGGAATATCTTTATTTCTTATTCTGATAAAAATCTCCGAACCTAGTTTAAAGTTTGGTTTATCAACATAAGCTAAACCTAATCCAATTTTTTTCATTGGCGACATTGTTCCGGAAGTCACTTTTCCAATGATATTTCCTTCCGCATCAACCACTTCATAATCGTGTCTGGGAATTGCTTTCTCCTGCATCTCAAAACCTACTAATTTTCTGGAAACACCATCGGCTTTTTGATTTTCCAAGAATGCTTTGTTCACAAAATCTTTATCGAATTTTGTAATCCAGCCCAACCCAGCTTCTAGTGGAGACGTTGTATCATCAATATCATTTCCGTAAAGGCAGAAACCTTTTTCCAATCTTAAAGTATCTCTGGAAGCCAATCCGCAAGGAATCATTCCAAATTCTTTCCCAGCTTCCGTCAACGCATCCCAAAGCTGTTCTGCATATTTATTATCAAAATAAATCTCAAAACCGCCACTTCCTGTATAACCCGTGTTGGAAATAATCACATCAGAAAAACCAGCCACAGAACCTATGGTGAAATGATAATATGGAATTGAAGACAAATCTGTGTCAGTCAGTTTTTGAAGAATTTCAGTTGCTTTCGGACCTTGGATAGCAATTAATGACATCTCATCGGAAGCATTCGTCATTTTTGCTCCGAATTTTTCATTGTATTTTGCAATATGATTCCAGTCTTTATCAATATTGGAAGCGTTTACGACTACAAAATATTTTTCATCTTCTATTTTGTAAACAATCAGATCATCCACAATTCCGCCATTTTCATTCGGAAGGCAAGAATATTGCGCTTTTCCATTCTCAAGTGCGTCAACATTATTAGAAGTTACAAATTGCAACAAGTCTTTTGCAGAAGAACCTTCGATAAAAAACTGTCCCATATGAGACACATCAAAAATTCCCGCTTTTTCGCGGACAGCAAAATGTTCTTCTGTAACTCCTGAATATTGAACTGGCATTTCGAAGCCTGCAAATGGAACGATTTTCGCGCCTAGAGAAACGTGTTTATCGTATAAAGCGGTTTTTTTCATCTACTATTGATTTATTTTTTTTAATGGTTAGATGGAACGCAGAAGCGTTTCATTTTTATTTTAACGATTTATTTTAGTTGCGCACAAATATAAAGAAGATTTTAGATAATAGATGCTAGATATTAGACTTTAAAATTAACTGATAAATATTGGTTGAAGTCCTTCAGCAATTTAGTTATCTTTGCAATTCAACTTTAAACCTTGAACATTAAACTTTAAATCAATTATGAGCGACACCATTCTTTGCCCGAAATGCCAATCCCAATTCACTTACGAACAGGACAATCTACAAGTCTGTTCTCAATGTTTCCACGAATGGGATCCTGCAGAAGTTTCAACGGAAGGAAAGATTTTCGATTCTCTTGGGAAAGAATTACAAAACGGAGACTCTGTAATTGTGATTAAAGATTTGCCTGTAAAAGGCGCTCCAAAACCAGTAAAAGCAGGAACAAAAGTTAAAAACATCCGTCTTCGTCCAGATTCTGACCATAATATCGATTGCAAAATTGACGGCTTCGGCTCTATGGCTTTGAAGTCTGAGTTTGTGAAGAAGGTATAATTATTAGAATAAAAACCATTTATCGAAAAAATATAAAGTCGTAAAGGATAATGCTTTAATCTTTGCGACTTTCATTTTAAAAGATTAGAAGAAATATTATATTTTTTCTATTTTTTGAATGACAATATCTTCTGACGAAGGATTTAAATACATAATATAATTTGAATTTTCACTTTGTCTGATTACCTTTTCAACACTATATCCATTAGGACTTTGAAATATTTTTAAAATATATTCATTTTTATTTATTCTTTTTATTTCCTGAATTACGTAAATAAATATTTGATCGGAACTATGATTAAAAAGACTTCCATCCAAATTAGATTTTAGAAAATCAATATTAATTTTCATTGGTAAATTAGGACTTGACGTGTAAAAAATAAATAAATTTCCGTTTTTGTCATAAAACGACACAGATTCTCTTTTTTTATGTTTTGAGATTTTATTACTTTGAATATCTACATTTTCAATTTTAAAAAGATTTGTACCATATTTCCAATCTTCTATCTTATCTATATCAATAACAGAATTAATGATTATTACAATTTGATTATCTTTTTTATTTAAGTATTTGCTTTCAAAATATTTTTTTGGCAGGACTCTAATAGAATCATCTTTGTAAAGAATTGCTTTTCGAGAAATCAATTCTAAATTATCGTTTTTAACAATTTGATATGAAATATCTTTTTGTGCCAGTAAAAAATTGAGATTAATAAATATGGAAAATAATAGAAATATATTTTTCATAAATCGAGATTTTTTTTAAAAACAAAAAAGGAAAGATTTGGCAGGGTAAACTTTCAAAGACTTTGATTGTTCGCAGAAACGAAACTAATTTCCAGTCCCTAAGGCAGAAAGAGAATTAACCAAAAATTTCCTGATGTATTTTCGTTTGTCAAAATTATAATTTTTTATTTATTCAACAAACTGAAAATGTATAAGTTATCCATATTTTATCAACATTTTTCAGATTACGGAATTTAAAATTCTAAAAAGACGTTTCCTGAAAGTAAGTTTTTAGAATAAACAACAATTGATTTATCATTAATTCTAAGCTTATTTCGGTAATGTGAACCGGCAAAAAGACTCTCTAAAACTGTTGCCTCTACTCCATTTTCAGAAACTTTTATTTGATGTGGGAAGTAATGTTTCTTAGAAAGATTGAATTGAGTTTTTTCTTCATCAGTAAAAATATTGACTTCACCTAAAAGCTTCGCAACATAATCGTTGTAAGGATTTTGGTAAGTTTCTTTCGGCGAATCATTTTGAATCAATCGACCTTGTTGCAGAACCACAATTTTATCTGCCCAAGGCAAAACTTCTTCCAGATTGTGCGTCGAAATCAAAAGACTTAGATTATTTTGCTTGACATAATTGAATAATTTATCACGCAATTCAAATTTTCTGGAAAAATCGAGGTTACTAAAAGGCTCATCCAGCAAAAGCATCTTTGGAAGAATCGCCAAAGCTCTGGCAATTGCTGCACGTTGTTGTTGTCCACCACTCAGATTTTTAGGCAAAACTTTAGCATAATCTGTCAAACCGACAACATCCAACAATTCTTCAATCTTTTCTTTTTTCAACTTCAGATTGATATTAGAAATGAATTTCCCCACATTATCAGCAACCGTTGCATAAGGCATCAAATCGTAATTCTGCGCAACAAATTTCATCTGAGATTCGCCGGGAACAAGATTTGCTTTTGGACCAAAGAGTTTTTCTCCATCGAAAATAATTTGTCCATCCTGCCAATCTATCAAACCATAAATCAAACTCAGCAAAGTTGATTTTCCACAGCCACTTTCACCTGCCAGCGCAATAATTTGACCTTCGTCTACATTGAGATTTAAGTTTTGGAATAAAGGTTTATCGGTCTGATAATTGAAATATAGGTTTTTAACTTCTAAAAGCATTTTGTAAAATTAGTAGTTTGAAGTCGTGATAATTTTATTATTTTAGCAAAAACACAAAAATAAGTATAATTTAAAAGATTTAAAATGAAAAAGACAACTTTAATAGCCGCATTTTTATTGATTTCCGCTTCGGTTTTTATCATTTCTTGTGGTAAAGACAAGCCTGTAACCAGCGAAAGCAATGAGGTTTTGACCACCACAGACGGACAGGTTTATGTTGTAGACACGCTTAACAGCAAAGCAGAATGGAAAGGTTTTAAAGTAATAAAGTCTGATAACACAAGCCATATCGGCGCTTTGAAGTTTGAAAGCGGAGAAGTAACCGTGAAAGATAATAAGCTGGAAAGTGGACAATTTGTACTTGATATGAACTCTCTGACCAATGAGGATTTGAAAGATTCTGAATCTAACGGAAAACTTCTTGGACATTTGAAAAGTGCGGATTTTTTTGACACGGCAAAATTCCCAACGGCTTCTTATGAAATCACAAAGGTTACAGAAAATATTGCAGGAAGCGATTACAATACGATTCTTGATGGAAATCTTACTATAAAAGGAATTACAAAGCCTGCAAGCTTCAATGCCAATGTAAAAGTTAAAGATGGCGAATTGAGCATTGCAACAGAACCAAAAGACATCAACCGGGATGAATTTGGAATCAAATTTCAAATGCCTGCCGCTGAAGGTTTGATTAAAAACGAAATCAATGTTCAGATGAAAGTGAAAGCTATTGAAAAGAAATAATAAAGGTTCAAGAGACAAGACTTGAGACTCAAGATTAAAAATTGAAATCTGCTTTTAGAAAAGGCAGATTTTTTTATGGAATTTTTGGTTTAAAAATCGTATTTTTGCAATCTATTTTTTATAAAGAATAATGCTAGAGAAAATTGATGACCTATTGTTAGAAGTACAAAACTTCCAGTCTTCTGCAAAGGATGAGATAGAACAGTTCCGCTTAAAATTCAATGGAAAAAAAGGAATCATGAATGATTTCTACGACGCATTGAAACAAATTCCTAATGAGCAAAAGAAAGATTTTGGACAAAAAATCAATATCTTAAGAAATACCGTGAATGAAAAGCTTGAGGAGCTGAAAACATCTTCCGAAAGCAAAATCATCCTTGAAAAAGAAGATCTTACAAGACCAGCTTTTCCTCTGGAATTAGGTTCTCGTCATCCAATCAATTTAGTTAAAAATAAAGTCATTGATATCTTCAAATCTATCGGTTTTGCTGTTGCAGACGGACCAGAGATTGAGGATGACTGGCATAACTTTACGGCACTTAACCTTCCGGAATATCACCCGGCGAGAGATATGCAGGATACGTTTTTTATCGAACAAAATCCTGATGTTTTGTTGAGAACGCACACATCTTCTGTACAAATCCGACATATGGAAAACAATGAACCACCAATGAGAATTTTGTCTCCAGGTAGGGTTTTCCGTAATGAGGCGGTTTCTTCCCGTTCGCATTGTATTTTCCACCAGATAGAAGGTTTGTATATTGATGAAAATGTAAGTTTTGCAGATTTGAAACAAACGATTCAGTTCTTCACAACTGAACTTTTCGGAAAATCGAAAATCAGAATGAGACCTTCTTACTTCCCTTTTACAGAGCCTAGTGCAGAAGTAGACGTTTATTGGGGTTTGAATTCCGAAACCGACTACAGAATCACAAAAGGAACAGGTTGGTTAGAAATTATGGGTTGCGGAATGGTAGATCCTGCGGTTCTTAAAAACGTTAATATCGATCCTGATAAATTCTCCGGATATGCTTTTGGGATGGGAATCGAGAGAATTGTAATGCTTCTTTATCAAATGAGCGACATCCGAATGTTCTTTGAAAACGATATCAGAATGCTGGAACAGTTCAAAACTTTGTAAATAGCGCACAAAATCTATAAAAATTAATCCTGTAAAAGCTAATTTTGCAGGATTTTTTATTAACTTTATATAGAAAACTAATAAAAACAGCTGTACAATTTTATATTTATGAAAAATAGTTTCATAAAGGCATATTATTGTGAGATTTTTTATTTTTGTATATTATGTCAATAACAATGACTGAAAACAAAAACTAGTAAAAAACACAAAATGGAACCGAAAGAAAAAAACACCAATAAACAAAACTTCAGATTAAGAAAAATTGTTCACTATTTTCTTATTTTCTGTATCCTATTAATTCAAATAATATTAGCAGGTTTCTTTTATAACGAGTTCAAAAGCAGAAAAAATCTGACTTTTATAGAAAACCAATTAAAAGAAATCAATTCTTTAGAAAACCTGACCAACGATTCTAAAAAAGAACTTCTGAATTCTCAGGATTATTTTCAAAAATATCTGATTACCGATGATAAACAATATCTGGAATCTTATTTCGAATCTGTAAATAGATTGACGAAAAATCTGGACAGCATCAATAATTACAAGAATCCGAAGCTGGAAAACATTTTGCTTCCTCAGAAAAAGGATTCATCGGAATTTAAAAAATTAAAATTACTCGCAGATTCTTCTTATCAGTTTTCTACAAAATCAAGTTTCAAAATTCGGGAGGATCTTCCAAAGATGAAAAAGTATGATCTTCATTACGATTATGCTAAATTTGATATTGAAACCAAAACCATTTCTGACTCCGTAAAAAAGAAAGGTCTGTTTGGGCGTTTAGGTGATGCAATTGCCGGAAAAGATAATGTTAGAAAAGAAAGTACTGTAATCACTGTAAAAAATGGAGATATAACAAATGCTGAAAAAATCAAAACAGAGATGGACAGCATTGTAAACACCATCAACAATCATTATTCCAAAGAAGTTCAGAAAATCCAGGTTAATGTTACCAATAACAAAAACCACAGCAGTAAGTTTTACAAGATTTTCAATACGCTTTTGATTTACAGCAACGATTTGATGAACATTTATGAAGTAGCCATCAAAGATTCTAAATTTGAGTTGCAAAAAGAATATGAAAATCTGAATTCTGAGAAAAACAAAATCAGAAACTATTTAGTTTTAGGAGCAATGATTTTGATGTTTATTGTCTCTATATTGATTATGTTCCTGACAAGAATTGCGTTCATTTATGAGAAACGCTTAAAAGCTGCCAATATTCAGATTAAAGAAAACCTTAATTTCAAGAATAGAATCTTAGGCATGCTAAGCCACGAATTGAGATCTCCTCTGAAAATTATTGGCATTTTCATCAACAGAATCAATAAAAAAACAACAGACGAAAGCATCAAAGAATATCTGAAATCGATAAGTTTCACCAATAATACTCTGTTGATGCAGGCGAATCAGATTCTGGAGTACACCAAAAATCAACAAGTAGAAAATAAATTGATTCCGGTAGTTTTCAATCTTAATAATGAGATTGATTCTATTCTTAATTCGATTGAACCTTATATCCAAACGAGAAATAATCAGTTTGTAATCGATAAAAATATTGATCCAAATCTTGTCGTTTATTCTGACAATACAAAGATCAATCAGATTTTCATGAATATTCTTGGAAATGCTAACAAATTCACGGAAAACGGACAAATTAGTGTTGATACAAAAACCGAATACGTTGATGAAAATACAGTTTCGCTCGTAACCAAAATAACAGATACAGGCGCTGGAATCTCGGAATCGGATCTTGAGAAAATCTTCGAACCTTACTATCAAGGGGTTTTGTCTGAAGATGTAGAAAATCTGGGCGCCGGTTTGGGATTGAGTTTATGTAAAGAACTTGTAGGATTATATTCCGGAGACATTTCTGTAGCCAGTAAACTTGGAAAAGGTACAACCGTGAGCTTTTCCGTTAATTTAAATATCAATAAATAATGTTAGAACACAAAACCACTTTCTTACTTGCAGACGACCATAGCCTTATCAGGCAAGGCATTGTGTTTCTTTTGGAAGAAATCGGTTTAGATTGTGAGATTCTCCAGGCTTCAACATTATCTAAAGTATTGGAAACTTTAGAAGCTAATCCTATTAACATTGCTATTATAGACGCTCATTTTCCTGATGGAAACAGCCTGACGATTATTCCGCAAATCAAAAAGACCAGACCTGAAATTAAAATTCTAATCTTTACGGGTATAGATGAAGAAATGCACGCATTGAAATTCATCAATGCTGGCGCTAACGGCTTTCTTAGCAAACTGAGTGATGAAGAAGAAATAAAGCAAGCTATTATGAAGATGCAAATTTACGGGCAATACATCTCGCCTGTCACGCAAGCTTTGTTAATGAATTCCCTACAAAATCCAACTATTGCAAATCCATTGAACCGCCTTACAGAAAGAGAAATGGAAATCGCAGAAATGTATGCAAAAGGCTTGGGCAATTTGGAGATTGCAAATAAGCTGGACGTTAAACAAAATACCATCAGCACTATCAAAAAACGAATCTTTGAAAAGCTGAATATCCAAAACATCGTAGAATTATCCGAATTGATTAAAAATAATCATCAATAATTCTTTCTTTATTAAAAAAGTCATTTTTTCATCTTTTGATTTGTAGATAAATATCTACAAGCTCATCGACATACATCTATTGTGTTTTCTTGCTTAGAATATCGCTTTACTGATATTTTTGTATCAATAAAAAGTCAATAATTATAATCACTAAAAATAGTAATTCTATTAATAACTGATTAAAGTTGGAGACTTGATTCTAAAAACACACACAATAATGAAATTTGGTATTTTTTTGCAGAGCTTCGGCTCTGCTGGAAATACTAAAAAATGCAAATGATGAAAATGCAATTTTCAAGATTCTATCACACAAATAATGAAATCAAGTGTTCGTCTTATAGATGTCAGTCTCTATAAACGGACACTTTTAAAATCAATCTATCTAAACAAAAATAAAACGATGAAAGTAAATAACCGCAAAGAGATTGCAATCGCAATGTATGGGTTTTTCCTTCTTCTGATATTGGATATATTATTTTTGGTGTTTGCCACAAAGTTTTTAATATTAGATAAGGCAACTTTATACGGCATTTTTTTGATTGTATTTATGTTTTCCATTTGGAGAATAACGCTACTGAAAACTTTCTCATTGGAAGTTTCTGAACATATTTTATCTGTAAAATACAGACATCCGCTTTCTGCTAATCATCATCCGGTTCTGGAAGTTCCTCTGCAAAAGGTGATGTTTTACAAGATAGAAAGAGGAATTATGAATTATATTATGACAATTAATATCAATACAAAAAGAGGAATGAAAAGCTTCTACTACAGATTAGGAACATTACCTAAGAGCGAAGCTTCAAAATTCAATAAAATGTCGGATCTTATATCCTACGTGAAAACCGAAACTGAATTATAAACATATAGTTAATTATTTAACCCAAGAATCCTGCGAATTAAGTTTTGCAGGATTTTTATTGTTGAGATTATCTCAAGTTTACGAACATATCCTACATCAATTTACAGAGTTTTTGCTTTGTCTAATTTTGAAATCAAATAATGATTAACTTTATAAAAATCTCAAACTATGAAAATATTTGCATTTGCAGGAAGCAACTCTTCCACTTCCATCAACAAACAGTTGGTAAAATTTGTTCTGAAAAGTTTTCCTAATGAAGACATTAATCTGATTGACCTTAATGATTATCTGATGCCTGTCTTTTCCGTTGATTTAGAGAAAAATGGATTTCCTGAAGAAGCACACAGATTTCTTAAAAACATAGAAGAAGCTGATGTCATTATTTGTTCATTGGCAGAAAACAATCGTTCATATAGTGCAGCTTTCAAGAATATTTTTGATTGGGCGTCCAGAATCAATGTGAAAGTTTTTCAGGATAAACCAATGTTTCTGATGACCACTTCGCCAGGCGGTTATGGTGGTGGAAATGTAATGGCTGAAGCTCATAAATTCTTTCCGGCTTTTGGTGCAGATATCAAGGAAACTTTTTCTCTGCCTAAGTTTTATGAAAATTTTGATGCAGACAATGGGGTTATCGAACCTCAACTTTTGAGTGAACTTAATTCTAAAATCGAAAATTTTAAAAATCAAATCTAATGGATACTCACGAATATAATACCGGAGAAATCACAATTCTTTGGAAACCAAAAATCTGCATCCACGCGGCAGTTTGTGTAAAAATGCTACCAAAAGTTTATAATCCAAAAGACAGACCTTGGATAAAACCAGAAAATGCAACCACCGAAGAATTAAAGAATCAAATTTCAAATTGTCCTTCCGGCGCTTTGAGCTATAAATTAAATTCTTAAAAAATGGGCGTAAAAGTAAAAGCAAGTCTGGGAACAGAAAAATATTACACAGAAGTAATTGCCGGAGAAAACACGCTCATCACAGATGAACCTGTTGATAAAGGCGGAGGAAACAAAGGTTTCAATCCGTTCGAAATCTTGGCAACTTCGCTCGCAAGCTGTACTGCAGCAACACTGAGAATGTACATCGACAGAAAAGGCTGGGAAATCCCAATGATAAATGTAGAAGTGGATTTAGAGAATTATCCTCAAACCAAGACAGCTCAGTTTTGCAGAATTATAGATTTTGGAAATACTGAAATCAGTGAAGATATTAAAGACAAATTATTCAAAATTGCAGATGCCTGTCCTATCCATAAAATACTAACAAATGATATAGAAATCTTAACTAAAATCAAATAAAAATGCTAGAAGTAACACAACATAACTGGGAAACAAAAGGCGAATTCGCTGCAACATTTGATGGACAAAAAGCTGGATTAATGACTTATTCTTGGGCTGGAAATGATAAAATCATCATCGACCATACAGAAGTTGAACCCGCTTACAATGGAAAAGGCGTTGGAAAAGCAATGGTTTACAAAGCTGTAGAATTTGCCAGAGAAAACAATCTGAAAATCATTCCGCTGTGTCCTTTTGCAAAAGCGACTTTCCAGAAGAATGAGGAAATCAGAGACGTTCTTTAAATATTAATGATGAATTATAAATTATGAACGATATAAAAACTCCATTTCAGAATTGAAATGGAGTTTTGTTTTGAATTGCTCGCGACCCGACTTGAGCGGAAATCCTTTTTACGCAACGTAGTGAAGTGAAAAGATTGGGAGCGGAAGACGGATTAAGTTGCCCAAATAATTATCATTTTAAAACCAATTTTTCATCCTGTTATAATCTAAGAAATAAGAAATTCTAAGCGAGAAATTGTTAATCATCGGAACGTTAAACAATTCATCAAAGTTATTTTTGAATTTCATTCTTGATGTTTCCAGATAATTACTTGTCGCATTTCTGTAAAGTAAAGTCAACTGACTTCCCGGCGCAAACCACCAAGAATAACGCAAATCGACATTCCAGGAGTTGTAAGTTCCGTTCAAGTTTGGGTTGTAAGCTGTGTTGGAATTCAAATTTCCATCATTTTCAAGTGTATAGAATTGCTTGTAAGTAACATCCGCAAAATAATGCCTGAAAGCCAGAGCCAAAGTCATTTTCTCATTGAATGTATATTGTCCTGTAATCGCATTCTCATAAGTATTTCTCTGCCTTCTTCCCATATAAATATTGCCTGAATCTTTCCCCGAATATCCAACCTCATTATTACTGAAAACCGGATTGAATTGCCAAATTATTTTCATTTTATCGGAAGCTCTGTAACGCAAGTACAACGATGGAACAACATAGTTTCTTCCCTTTTGGTCGTAAGCATAATAGTCAACTGTGATGTTATATTGCAGCTTTTTTCGGCTGTCACTCTCAAACCAAAGCCAGCTGTCAAAATAGCCGGGAACATTCAGATATCTACCAAATGTTCTCGGTTCGTAAATGTCTTTTTCGCCATAAGGTGTGAACTCGATTCCGCCTCCAAAACTCTGAAATTTCTTGTTTGTAAAAGAGTTATTATGATTGAATATCAATTTCTGATTCAGAAACGGTTCTAATCTGTGGTAATAATTAAGATTAAAATTCAAGTACATATTATTCAGTTTTTCGGTTGGCTGAAGAATTCTGTAACCGTACCAGACATTATGATTTCCGTAATTCGTTTTGGTCGAAAAACCAAGGTCGTTGATGTCCCAATCTTTGTTGACGTAATTGGCATTAATTTCGAAACGATTTTTGCCCGAGAATTTTCCAATTCCCACAGTCCCTCTGTTTCCGAATTTAGTTCCATCATCCATGACCCAACTTCCTTTCATGTTTCCATAGTAATTGTAAGTATTCTTTTTGTTGGCAATATTCCACAAAAGTCCTGTAGAATTAGCATCCCGAAAATCCCCCATTCTCAGCGTACTTGTGTTGACCAAAGTCACAGATGAGTTATCTCCAAATCTCTGGTCAAAAACCAAAACATTATAATTGGTCCAAGGCTCTACCACTTCTTTTCTGGTTGCGCCAGTTTCGTTATCCCGAATTGTAGCTTCCATTTTCTCCGTCACACCATTGAAAATCCCAATACCCAAACCTTTTTTGGTTCTTCCGGAGATTTTGAAAGCATTGAATAATTTTACTTTTGCGGGATATTCGGTTATGGTTTCTTTTTCTTCATCAATGATTGGATATCTCGACGGACTTCCACCAACTCTTCTGGAATAAAACAAATCACCTTTACTGAACAGCTCCGTTCCTTCCATAAAAAATGATCGTTGTTCCGCGAATTGTTGTTCGAAAGGTGTCAAATTCAAAATCGAATTATCAAAATTAGCTTGCCCAAAATCCGGAATCAAAGTCATATCGAATGTAAAAGCGTCGTTGATCCCGTATTTCAGGTCCATTCCGCCATTGACATTCATTTCTGTTTTACCGTCGTAACTATTGACGTAGGTTGAAAAATAAGGTGTGAAAGACAATCTGGTTGGCGTTTTTACTTCCGCAACGCCGTTGAGAACACCGTCGTACAAAGTATAGTTCCCTTTTTGATTGTCGACGTGGTTCCAATCATACATCGTGTTGGTTCTCTTGATTTTCCGAATCATATTAAGACCAAATTCCTGCAAATCTTTTTTAGGAAAACGCAATTCAAAAAACGGAATCTTCATTTCTACAGCCCAACCCTTATCATTGATTTTCACAGCACTATACCAGACAGCATTCCACGACATATCTTCATTTTCTGTGGTTAATTTTCCATCAACCTGAACGCCTGCTGCAGTCACAATGAATTCCAAACTCTGCTGATGGTCATTATAACCATTGATGATTATTCCAAAAAAATCATCGTTCGCAATATTATCTCTTTCGGTTAATTCTTTTAAAATTTTTGAAGGTTGTGGGTCATACATTTGAGCAGCGATGTATAATCCTGTATCGTCATAAAGAAATTTGACCTCAGTTTTCAAACTATCTGCCTGAGGCTTTCCGTTATTTGGCTGTCTTTCTACAAAATTGGTTGCTATGGGAACATTTCTCCAAATCTCATCATCTAAAATCCCATCAATTTTTATGTTTTGATCTTTCTTTATGGCCTGTAGTTTCTTTCTCGAAATACTATCCGAAGCAATCGTTTTCTGTGCTGAGATTTGCCAAAAAAAGAACGTTAATATAAGAATGCAAAATTTAGTTTTCATAGTTTTATCTTACTTGATGATAAGACAACAACAAAAATATTTCTGTTACATCAAAACAAAAAAAATCAGCCAAACGACTGATTTTCAATTTAATAATTTATTTTTTTTTCTTAATTAGGGCTTATAGCCATCCTTAAGCGTAACTGTTCTGTTGAAGACCAATTGATCATCAGAAGAATCTCTGTCCTTGATATAATAACCAATTCTTTGGAACTGGAAATGGTCATCCAAAGTGGCATCTTTTAGACTTGGCTCAGCAAATCCGTGAGAAACTCTCAGTGACTGATGGTTGATAAATTCCATAAAATCAACTTCCTTTACAGCATCTGGCTGCTCTGTTGTGAATAACCTTTCATAAGTTCTGATTTCGATTGGCAAAGCATGTTTTGCAGAAACCCAATGAAGTGTTCCTTTCACTTTTCTAAGACTTGCCTCGGTTCCGCTTCCAGACTTAGAATCTTCGTCATAAGTCGCATAAATTGTTGTGATTTGACCTTTGTCATCTTTTTCAACTCTTTCAGCTTTGATGATATAACCTGCTTTCAGACGAACTTCTCCACCTAATTTTAAACGGAAGAATTTCTTATCCGCTTCTTCTTGGAAATCTTCTCTTTCTATATAAATTTCTCTTGAGAAAGGCACTTGTCTGGTTCCAGCATTTTCGTCCTCAGGATTATTTTCAGTTTCCAGCCATTCTTCTTTATCCTCAGGATAATTTTCTATGATAAGTTTTACTGGGTTTACAACTGCCATTACACGGGTCGCTACTTTATTAAGGTCTTCTCTCACAGAAAACTCCAACAATTGGATATCAATCAGATTTTCTCTTTTCGCAACACCAACTCTCTCGATGAAGTTTTTGATAGATGCCGGTGTATAACCTTTTCTTCTTAATCCTGAAATAGTAGGCATTCTTGGATCATCCCATCCAGTTGTAACACCTTCCTGAACCAGTCTTTGAAGCTTTCTTTTTGATGTTACCATATAAGAAACATTCATCCTTGCAAATTCTCTCTGCTTAGGTGCAACGCTTTCGTTATCATAAACTTGATCAAGATACCATTCATACAACGGACGGTGATTTTCAAACTCCAATGAACATAAAGAGTGTGAAATTTGCTCGATATAATCAGATTCTCCGTGTGCCCAATCGTACATCGGATAGATTTTCCATTTTTCTCCGGTTCTGTGATGTGGTTTTTTCAGGATTCTGTACATCACAGGATCGCGCATATTCATATTTGGAGACGCCATATCGATTTTGGCACGCAAACTCATCGCACCTTCTTCGAATTCTCCGTTTTTCATTTTCTCAAAAAGCTCAAGGCTTTCTTCAACTGGACGATCTCTGAAAGGCGAATTGATTCCTTCCTCAAAAGGATTTTTTCTTTGAGCCGTAATATCTTCCGAAGGTTGCTCATCTACATAAGCTTTCCCTTGTTTGATCATCTCTACAGCCCAAACATATAATTGTTCAAAATAATCTGAAGTGTATAATTCCTGATCATATTTGAAACCTAACCAATCGATATCCGCTTTGATAGAATCTACAAATTCCTGCTCTTCTTTAGCCGGATTGGTATCATCAAAACGAAGGTTGACAGGTGCATTATATTTTTGTCCCAAACCGAAGTTGATACAGATTGCTTTTGTATGACCAATGTGAAGATAACCATTTGGTTCCGGCGGGAATCTAAATCTTAATTTAGACGTATCCAACCCATTTGCCAAGTCATCTTCTATAATTTGCTCAATAAAATTGAGTGATTTTTTTTCTTCTTCTTCCATAATCTGAACGTGAGGTGCAAATTTAATCTAATTTCCTCGAAAAATAAAACGATTTTATCTTGTAAAAATAGATGAATATTAATGTCGAAAATTGTTTTAAAACCTCAATTATTTGTTTTGTAAATGTTAAATTTGTGTGAACTTTAAACATTTAGTGATATAGAGTTCATTTTTTTTTAATTTTGGGATAATTAATAAATCGAAATGAATCGTAAAAAAATCCTTTTAATAGATGATGAACAGGACATTCTGGAAATCATCTCTTATAATTTGGAAAAAGAAGGTTATCAGGTTTTTACCGCTGGTAATGGTAACGAAGGAATAGAAAAAGCAAAGGAAATATTGCCGGACCTTATCCTTTTAGACGTTATGATGCCGGAAAAGGACGGAATAGAAACTTGTCAGGATCTTCGTAAAATCAAGGAATTACAGAGAACACTGATTGTATTTTTATCTGCAAGAAGTGAGGAATTTTCACAATTGGCAGGTTACCAGGCTGGCGCAAATGATTATATTGTTAAATTAATCAAACCAAAAATTTTGGTATCAAAAGTAGCCGCGTTATTGCAAATGGGAGCCAATTCTCAGGAGAATTCTAATTATATAGAACTGGGCGATTTAATTATCGATAAAGATAACTTCAAAGTTACGAAAGGAAAAGAGGAGTTTTTACTTCCGAAAAAAGAGTTCGATTTGCTTTATCTTTTAGCTTCTAACACAGACAAAGTATTCAAAAGAGAAGAAATTCTGGAAAAGGTTTGGGGCAACGATGTGATTGTCGGCGAAAGAACCATAGATGTCCACATCAGAAGACTAAGAGAGAAACTGGGAATCAATACCATCCAGACACTCAAAGGAATAGGTTATAAATTAGTAGTATAAGGTTTTCTGAAAAGAAAATCTTTTTTTTGAAATGAGAATAAGAAATTCGGTAAAAATCAATTGGTTATCTGTTGCAGCATCTTTCCTTTTAGTAGCTGTGGTAGGAAGTGTTGTCTTACTTTTTGAGTTTTATACAGATGATATTTATTTCAAAACGACGGATTTCAATTACTTTTTGGTTTTCACATTATGGTTCGTATTTGTAGTGAACTATTTTGTTCTGGAATTTCTTTTTAGTTTTTATAGTAAAAATCAGATCAGGAGAATTACCAACATTCTTCCGGAAGATATTATTCACGATTTCGATACAGATATCGGATTCAAGGAACTGGGCGAAAAAGTTCACGAGATGAATCAGAAAAATGCCGAAATCGATATGATGAAGGAAATGGAAAATTACCGAAAAGAATATATCGGTAACGTTTCTCACGAACTGAAAACGCCATTATTTTCCATCCAAGGTTACATAGAAACACTTCGAGATGGCGGTGTGGAGGATCTCAACATCCGCGACAAATATCTGGAAAGAATCGATAAATCTGTCGAAAGACTTTTGAATATTGTAAAAGATCTCGATATGATTAACCGCTTCGAATCGGGTCAAATCGCTCTGAAGTACAGTAATTTTGATATCAATCATTTGATTCAGGAAGTTTTCGATTTATTGGAAATGGAAGCAGAAAGACATTCTATGACGATGCTTCTGCAGACTACACAATCTCAACTTTTGGTATACGCAGACAAGCAAAGAATTTCGCAGGTTTTGATTAATCTGATTTCCAATGCTGTGAAATATGCCAACCGAGAAGAAGCTCAAATCATCGTTTCTACAAGAGAAGGAACCAAGAGTATCCACATTTCTATTGAAGATAATGGAATGGGAATAAAACCTGAGAATCTGCCAAGAATTTTTGAAAGATTCTATCGTGTTGAGTCCAGTAGAAACAGAAAAGAAGGCGGTTCAGGATTAGGTCTTGCTATCGTAAAACACATTATGGAAGCCCATAAACAAACGATTAGCGTAGAAAGTGCTTATCTTTCCGGAACTAAGTTCAAATTCAAATTAGCTAAACCTTCTCTGGAAAAAATCAAGAAAGCAAAAGCAGCAATTATTGATTAATAAATAATCAGAAAGCTGGGAATTTATAAAAATCTTTTTTGAAAAAAAATTTCTCAGAAACTTTTCTGAAATCTCATTTGTTTTATATTTGCATCATTAATCAAGACAAAAATAAAGTTTAAAGTAAAACGAAATGGTTTATAAGATTAGAGTAATTCTAGACGCCAAAGAGACTATCTTCCGAGACATAGAGGTCAAAGAAAAACAAACACTTTGGAATCTACATCTGGGTATAAAAAGCGCCTTCAATTTGCCTGGGGAAGAGTTGTCTTCTTTTTATTTTTCTGATGATGAATGGAATGAAGGAAAAGCAGTTCCTCTGGAGGATATGAGCGATGATGGAGACGGCGAAATAATGTCTGACATCTATCTGCCAGAAGGTTTCCCTGCTGTAGGACAGAAAATGAGATTCCAATACGGATTTATAGAGCTTTGGGAGTTTTTCTGCGAATTGTTGGAGATTGTAGATGAGAAACCAGCAGTTAACTATCCTATTACGGTTTACAGATTTGGTAACGTTCCTTTGAAAGCGCCTAGCAAAACTGGTTCTTCCAACGGAAAAAGCAAAAGTTCTGCTACACCGTTTCTAGATGATGATTTTGGAGATTTCGATGCGGATTTCAAGGAGACAAGTTTCGATGATGAAGATGATGATTTCAACGATGATGAGGAGGAAGATGGCTACAATGACGTTTTCGAAGAAGACGACGAAGATTAATCAAATATTGACAGAATATAACAAGCCCGAAAAATCGGGCTTGTTTTGTTTTAAATTCTAATTATTGATTCTAAAGGCATTTTCCATCGCTTCTCCCACCTTTATTTTTCATCAATATATCGAAGCTTTTCTGCAACTCTTCAATCGAACAATTTTTCATTTCTTTGTTTGGGATATTTTCTGATTTTGGATTATTGGACGAATTGGATTTCAATGTGTACTCTTTCTCGAGACATTGGATGGCTTGATTATCTACAATATAATAACGTTTCTCTTTTACCTCATCTTTAGTTTCAGGCTTATCGGGTAATCCTCCATCAAAACTCCAAACGGTTTCATCTTGGAAAATAAAATAGGGTTTTCCATCATTCACAAAATAAGTTTCCGTAGAAGAAAAATGACTATCCGCTTGGAAATGTTTTACAACTTTTAGCTTACCTTTTTCAGAATAATAAACTACATTTCCTGACATCTCTTCACACTCATATTCAAAACCAACAGAATCAAGTTTTTTGGCAAGCAGTTTAGAATTAACTGAGCTATATTCCTGTTTTATTCCATCTACAGAATTAAAATTATTATCGATATTCAGAGAATGTGACTTCACTTTTGAACCTAAATCAGAAACCTTATGTTCAATATCTTTTTTACAGGAAAAAATAAAAAGCAAACCTGAGATTAAAAACACTTTTTTCATAGAAATTTTGTTTGATTGACATTATTAAACAAAAACTATGCAACTCATTAATAAAAAAATGTCTGCATTACTACAGACATTTTACTAAAAATTATTTTGAAATTATATTTAAGGATTTCCGTACATATTAGATTCTCCACCGTCAATGGCAATCACTTGACCAGAAACATAGCCATTTTCATCACTCAACAAATAAGCTACAAGATTACCAACATCTTTCGGGTCACCCAGTTTTCTTGTAGGATTTCGAGACGCATATTCTGCTTCGGCTGCTTTTGGGTCAGCAGGATTCACTTGATTAAAAGCTTCAGCAACCATTGGCGTCAAAATCGCTCCAGGAGCAATCGCATTAGTTAAGATATTGAATTTCCCATATTCCAAAGCGGCATTTTTTGTCATTCCGGCTACAGCGTGTTTTGTCGCTACATAAGCAGTTTGATTCGCCACACCACGGATTCCGCCAACCGACGCAACGTTTACTATTCTTCCACCTCCATTTTTCTGAAGTTCTGGAATGACGTATTTCATTCCGTAATAGACGCCCAAAAGATTGATATCAATAACTTTTTTGAAAATATTAATATCATAATCTACCAATGGCGCTTGTCTTCCTTCGATTCCTGCATTATTATAAAGCCCGTCCACTTTCCCAAATTCCTTTACCGTTGCATCAACATAAGCTTTCACATTTTCTTCCACAGACACATCTGCCGTAACAGTTAAAAATCGGCTATCCGGGTATTTGGACTGTAAGTCTGCTTTTGCTTTGTCCAACGCTTCTGCATTATAATCTACCAATGTAATATCAGCACCTTTTGATGCCAAAGATTCAGCAGCTGCAAGTCCTAAACCCATTGCTGCTCCTGTTACTATAATTGCTTTTCCTTTAAAAACTGACATAATATTTAATTTAATATTCTCATTGCTTCTTTATACAACAATGATACCTTTGCGATTTAAATTATATTAAAGTTTTCCTAAAATTGGACTTCAAAAGAATAATCGAAATAGTCCGCCGTTTTTTATGGATCAAGTTTTATAAAACATTAACAAGACCATATTCTTCGGACTTTTTAATTTTTATTACATTTACAGAATAGACAATAAGAATTCACAACTCAAGAGAAACAATTTTAGAATGAAAAAACTGATTCTTCTTCCGGCACTCGCCGCATTATTATTATCCTGTAAAATCCAGAATCATACTATGGAAAATCCGCAAGAATGGAAACGCACGACCAATATCTACGAAGTTAATGTTAGACAATATACACCAGAAGGTACTTTTGCAGCATTTGAAAAAGAACTTCCAAGACTGAAAAAAATGGGCGTTAAAACGTTGTGGTTTATGCCAATTACACCTATTGCTCAACAGAACAAAAAAGGAAGTTTGGGAAGTCCGTATGCTGCGTATGATTATACTACAATTAATCCTGAATTTGGGACTTTGGAGAACTTTAAACACTTGGTAGATGAAGCGCATAAAATGGGATTCAAAGTGATTATCGATTGGGTAGCAAATCATACTGGCTGGGACCACGTTTGGACAAAATCTCACCCAGAATGGTTTCTAAAAGATCCAGACGGAAGTTTCCACAAAGCCAGCGGAATGGACGATATTATCGAGTTAGATTATACCAACAAAGAAATGCGTCTGGCAATGATAGATGCAATGAAATACTGGGTTAAAGAAACTAATATCGACGGTTTCCGTTGCGACTTGGCAAGTTGGGTAGAAGTGGATTTCTGGCAGCAGGCAAGACCAGAAGTGGAAAAATTAAAACCACTTTTCTTCTTGGGCGAATTTGATGAGCTGGAAAATCCTGATTACGGAAAAGTTTTTGATGCGAGTTACAGCTGGAAATGGATGCATCTTTCCGAAGATTTTTACAAGAAAAATCTACCGCTTTCCGATTTGAAGAATCTTTTGGAGCAATACTCCAAAATCGGCGATAACTCAATGAGAGCTTGGTTTACAACCAATCACGACGAAAACTCCTGGAACGGAACCGAATATGAAAAATACGGCGATTTTGCACCGGCTTTAGCCGTCTTCTCTGCGACTTGGAATGGCGTTCCACTACTCTATTCTGGGCAGGAATTACCAATGAAAACCAAACGTCTGGAATTTTTTGAAAAAGACCCAATCCCTTGGAATGGGAAATATGAACAGGAAGATTTCTACAAAACTTTATTGAATCTTAAATCTGAAAATCCTGCCTTAAGAGGTGGCGACCCGGCTGTAACAACTTATTGGATCAACACAACTTCTAACGACAAAGTTTTGGCCTATTTAAGAAAAAATGGAGAACGCGAAGTTTTGGTTTTGATTAATACATCAAAAGATGCTGTTAATTTCAAATTGGAAGATGACAACTCGGTGGGAAGTTATAAGAATGTTTTTACCAATAATAAAGCTGAATTAATCAAAGGTTCGGATGTGAGTCTTCCTGCTTATGGTTATCTGGTTTATGAGAAGTAGTGCTTTTTTAGACTTTAAGATAATAGATGATAGACTTTTGTCATCCTAATAGAAACCCCCTTCAGAGTTTTGAACTCTGAAGGGGTTATTTTTGTGATATAGTATTAATACGCTGCAGTGAAACGCTGTTTAACGAATTTGTTTTGTTCCAACTCGTCCACCAAAGCTACAGCAACGTCTTCCACAGAAAGCATGCTTCTTCCCTCTTCGTTAAAAACTGGATTTTCCAAAGCTGTTCTGTAAGTCCCTTTTCTAATACCGGCAGTTCCCTGATGCATTTCAATTGCCGGGGAGAAAAATGTCCAGTCCAATGTTTCGTTCTTTTTGATTTCGTTCAGATAATCTCTTGCAGCTGTTGCGCCCGGTTTAATATCAGCAGGAAAATCCGGACCGTCTACCAACTGTTGCCCATCGATGAACAAGCTTCCTGCACCACCAACGGTAATGAACCTCTTAACGCCTGATTTTTCAACCGCTTTTTCGATGTTTCTGGAACCGTTCAAAAAGTCTTCATAAAGATTCGGATTGGTCCAACCTGCATTGAAAGTATTGATCACAGCATCACTCCCTTCCAAAACTTTTGCTAATTCTTCTACATTATTCACATCTGCGCTGGTTGCAGTTACGTTATCTTTCGCTTCTACTTTTGAACTGTCTCTTGCAATAGCGTTTACAGAATACCCTCTGTTTGATAATTCGTTTACGACTCGTTTTCCTACGAAGCCTGTTGCTCCGATTACTGCTACTTTTTTGTTCATAATTTTAAATTTTAATTAATTGTAATATATTTTGTTACATTTTAAGTCAAAAATTTTTAACCGAATTGATTGGTAAAATCTGACAATTTTTTGCTTTTCAAAAACTGGAAAACCAAATCATCTGTTTTACCAAATAAAATATCAAGATTTTTGTTGATGTCTTTCCCCACACTACAAAGCGGATTCGGGTTTTGATTTCTTTTACCGAGAACTTCCGTATTTTTTACTGATTTGTAAATTTCTGAAATATTGATCTGTTCAGGATTTTTAGCAATTCTAACACCTCCTACTTTTCCTTGTCTGCTTTCTATTAAGCCAGATTTTTTGAGGTTAATCAATTCTTTACGGACAATCACAGGATTGACATTCACACTTCCGGCAATCCAGTCAGATGTCAGCCATTCTTGCGGATCTTTCGCAAGAAGTGTCAAAATATGGATAGCGGTTGCAAATCGTGTGTTGTTCATAACGGTGCAAAGTTAGAAATAATTTTTAATTGTAACAAAAATAATTACAATTAAATTTTATTAACTGTAATTATTTTTTTAAACTTCGACAAGTCAGTCTGACACTTCAAGTGTTATAATGAGCTTGGCGAAATATTTTTTATTGTAATCAAATTTATTTCGTTTCAATTTCAATAATCTTTTCACCTTTATCACCAAGATACTGTTTAATCAACTGTCGATAGATTTTGTAGCCGTCATCCACATTGGTGAAAATAATCAGACCTTGTTTGGTTTTAGGCAAAAGAAAAACAATTGTGTTGACACCTTTGTCAGAACCGCCGTGTGACAAAGCTGTTTCACCATTTCCTAGGTCATAAATTTCAAAGCCAAGTCCGAAATATTTATTCTTTTTGGTTTCAACCTGTTTGGATTTCATCGTTTCAAAAACCGAAGGCGTCAGAAGTTCATTATTCATAACCGCAACCAGGAATTTTCCGTAATCTTCCACAGTCGTTGTCAAATCATCTGCTGCATTAGCGGTTTTATTCCGCACAATATCATAAGCTTTTCCGTTACTATCATAACCAATCACGATTTTGTCTGCATCTTTTTTTTCATTCCAAATATAACTCGTATCGTTCATTCCCAAAGGCTGGAAAATATATTCTTTAGCCAGTTCTTCCAGACTTTTATTGAATTTATTCTCGATGGCTTTTCTCAGATATTCGAAACCTTCTCCTGAATATTGATATTTTGTTCCTGGCTCAAATTCGAAATTGAGCTTATTATCTTTATTCATCCAACGCCAGTTGGGAAATCCTGTCTGATGACTTAATATCAATCTCGTGGTCAGCTTTTTGTGACGGGAATCGTTCGCAATATCCGGGTCAATCCAATAGTTGTCAAGCGGTTCATCAAGATTCCATTTTCCAAGACTTATCAAGCGTAAAACCGTCATCGCAGTCACCGGTTTCGTTAAAGAAGCCACATTGAAAAGACTGTTATAAGCCGCTGACATTTTACCATTCTGAGTTCCGTAAACATTTATGCCTGTTAATTTTCCATCCTCAATCAAACCTAATCCTAAAGTCGGAATGTTGTTATCTTTCATCAGTTGCTCAATGCTACTCGCTTTGTCATCCAATTTAGCGTCGCCGTGATCATAACTCAGGATATCGCTCATTATCCAGTTTCCGTCTTTCTTCGTCCAAACTGTAGTGAATTTTGCCTGACCGCCTAAAGCATCCTGCTTTCCTTTTTCACGGATAAAAAACCGATGCTCTCCGGATTGTATAGCGCCGTATAATTCGCCATTATTGTAAAGTGGAAAAACTTCGAGACTGTTTTCAATAACTTTTCGGATAGGCTTTTGATTCGGGTTGCCGCAGATGTTTTGTTTGGTTCTTTCCAAGAATAATTTTTTGTCCTGAAAGCCACCTTTATCGTGATAAAATTTCAGATGATCATCTACTGATTTTTCCAGATAAGCGATATCACAATTATTGAATCCACGTTCAAAAAAAATACTGTCCTGCTTTTTGAGCTCAAGGAATAACGGTGAATTTTTATCAATCTGAGCTTTCAGATTTGCGATAGAAAGTAATATAAAAAGGAAGGTAATTCCGAATTGTTTTGTCATTGTTTTATTTTTTGACAAAGGTTCAGAATTAATTGATTTTAAATCAAAAATTGAGCCCGACAAAAACCCGACAATTGGCTGACAAGATCATAACAAATTGAAATCCAGATTGTAATAAAGACTTCGTTTTTTATCTAATTGATAAGCATTTCTAAGAATAATAAAAATATTCACTAATGTTAAAGCAATCATTGTTACCATTACCGACGCTTTACCAAGCTTTAAAATCACAACTAACATAAAAATAATTGGGGCAATAACAGCTAAAATAATTTGAAGCGAAATGATTTGTTTGACAAGTGGAGATTTCTGTTTTGAAATCAACATTATTAATAATGGAGGCAGAAAATTGGCAATCGGAAACCAACACAACGGAAGTGAAGAAAGATTGATGATTTTGATTAAAGTCAAATTTTCAATCGTTTCATTTTCTATTGGTAAAACAGTTTCTTCAACAATTGGATTTTCTACAACAACTTCTGTCAGAATAATCGGCGTCAATAAATCCTTTTCAGAAACATCCAGACTTGAAGCCAAAGTTTTCAAAGTATAACCTTTCGGTTCAGTCCCGGCTTCAATGCGTTGAATGGTTCTTACAGAAAGCCCGGATTTTTCTGCCAATTCTTCCTGAGTCAGATTCTGTTTTTCCCTGATTTTCTTTAATTCCGACATCTGATTATAAATGATGAGCGATAAATGATTATTGATTTTAAAACAAATTTACAGAATCCAAAGTTTTAATTCTTAATTCAACAAAAAAACCTTTCATTTTTTGAAAGGTTTTATATTTATTTAAAAGTAATTATTTCATACTCAAAACTTTGTCAACAACGTAAACTGTGTTTCCGCGCCAAGGCAAAGTTCCGTGATATTCTTTGTAATGTAAATCGAAATATTTTCCACTATTCATCTCCAATTGTTTGAAAACTGCCTCATCTTGTATAGAAAACTCAAACTGATTACTGCCAATCGGCGCACCGGTTTTTGAAGCTCCAAATCCTTCCTGAATCAATTTTCCTTCATAGGTTTTGAAAAGATTTCCTTTGTTGACCGCATAATTGAGATAACCGGATTTTACACCTTCTCCAAATACAAAGTAATATTTCCACCAAACAAAAACGCCTAGAAAAAGTAATATTACGGCTAAAGTCATCCAAAGATATTTCATAATTTATTTGTTTTTAGGAAATAAAGATATAAAATTATTTCTTCGATATTGCTCTGGAAATCACAATCTTCTGAATCTCCGAAGTACCCTCGTAAATCTGAGTGATTTTTGCATCACGCATCATTCTTTCTACATGATATTCTTTCACATAACCATAACCACCGTGGATTTGAACCGCCTCTACCGTTGTATCCATCGCAACTTGAGAGGCATATAATTTCGCCATTGCGCCACTTTCTGAGATATCTTTACCTTCATCTTTTTCCGAAGCGGCTTTATAAATTAACATTCTCGCAGCCATAATACTGGTATGCATATCTGCCAATTTGAATGCAATTGCCTGATGATTGATGATTTCTGTCCCGAAAGATTTTCTTTCTTTAGCATATTTCAGAGATAACTCATAAGCTCCGGAAGCAATTCCTAAAGCCTGAGAAGCAATCCCAATTCTACCGCCATTGAGAACAGCCATTGCAAATGCGAAACCGAAACCGTCTTCTCCAATTCTATTTTCTTTAGGAACTTTAACATCAGTAAACATCAAAGAATGCGTGTCGCTTCCTCTAATTCCTAATTTATCTTCTTTCTTTCCAACAACAAAACCTTCCCAACCTTTCTCAACGATAAACGCATTGATTCCTTTATGTTTTTTCTCCGGATGAGTCTGTGCGATTACGATATAATAAGTTGCGTTCCCTCCATTGGTAATCCAGTTTTTGGTTCCGTTCAACAAGTAATAATCACCTTTATCTTCAGCAGTTGTAGATTGTGATGTTGCATCAGAACCCGCTTCCGGCTCAGACAAAGCAAAAGCACCAATCACTTCCCCACTCGCCAGCGGTTTCAGGTATTTCATTTTTTGCTCCTCATTACAGAATTTTTCCAAACCTGCACAAACCAAAGAGTTATTAACCGACATTACAACGGCAGCAGACGCATCAATTTTTGCAATCTCTTCCATCGCCAAAACATAAGAAATGCTGTCCAAGCCGGCACCGCCGTATTTTGGGTCAACCATCATTCCCAAAAATCCCATTTCGCCCATCTTTTTGACAGCATCATAAGGAAATTTTTGTTCATTATCTCTTTCTATAACACCTTCCAAAAGTTCTGCATTGGCAAAATCTCTTGCGGCCTGTTGAATCATCTGTTGTTCTTCTGTAAGATTGAAATCCATAAGGTTTTTTATTATATTTTTCGTTCGTAAATATAAACTTTTTGGCAAAAAATCAAAGACAAATGCAAGATTTTGTTATCTTAGAAAAAAAAATTATATTTACGATAATGTAAACTCAATTTTAATAATATATTAATAAAGATATTTTATGAACGTTAAAAGAATATTTGACTTTTCCACACTGGCTTTGGAGAAATTCCCTAACGAAGATTGTCTTGTCACGAAGAAAAATGGCAAATGGATAAAAACTTCCACTGCAGAGTTCATCAATCAAGGTAATAAAATATCTCGTGGACTTTTAAAATTGGGTATAAAACCGGGCGACAAAATTGGACTCATAACTTCCAATAACAGAACGGAATGGGCGGTTATGGATTTGGGAATTTCACAAATTGGAGTTGTAACGGTTCCTGTTTATCCAACTATTTCTGAGGAAGATTATGTGTATATTTTCAATAATTCTGAGATTAAATATTGCTTTGTTTCCGATGCTGAATTATATAAAAAATTAACCAACGCAAAACCAGAAATCCCGTCATTGGTCGGCGTTTTTACATTTGACGAAATCGATGGTGCTCCAAATTGGAACGAAATTCTTGACCTTGGTGAGAACGAGTCAACCCAAATCGAGGTTGATGACCTTTCCAGAGCTATCAATGCGGAAGATTTGGCGACGATTATTTATACATCTGGAACAACTGGAAAGCCAAAAGGTGTTCAGTTAACCCACAACAATTTGGTTGCGAATGTTACGGCAAGCACGCCAAGAATTCCGAAAGATAAAAGCATTGATTATAAAGAACTGAAAGCGCTTAGTTTTCTACCAATTTGCCACGTTTTCGAAAGAATGATTTTCTATCTTTATTTGAGTAATGGAATTTCTATTTATTTCGCTGAAAGTATCGAGAAGATTGGAGACAATGTGAAAGAAGTTCATCCACAATATATGACGGTTGTTCCAAGATTGGTGGAAAAAGTTTACGATTCTATTTACAATAAAGGAACTGCTACCGGCGGACTGAAATCCAAAATTTTCCTTTGGTCATTAGGCATTGCTGAGAAATATGAAATTGGACAGCCAAAATCCTTTATGCACACAATTGCAGACAAACTGGTCTTCAAAAAATGGAGAGAAGGTTTAGGTGGCAATTTGATTACTTTGGTTTCGGGTTCTGCGGCTTTGTCTAAGCGTTTGAACAATATGTTCCACGCTGCCGGAATTCCGATTTTGGAAGGTTATGGATTGACCGAAACTTCGCCTGTAATTTCTGTGAACGCTTTTGGAAAAGTGAAAGCTGGTTCTGTTGGAATTCCGTTGGAAAATGTAAAAGTTAGAATAGAATCTGACGGTGAAATTGTGGTAAAAGGACCTTCTGTCTTCGAAGCTTATTATAAAGATGAAGAAAAAACCAAGGAAGCTTTTACGGATGACGGTTATTTCAAAACTGGCGATATCGGAATGATTGATGAGGATAATTTCCTTTTCATTACCGATAGAAAGAAAGAGATGTTCAAAACTTCCGGAGGGAAATTTGTTGCACCGCAGGTCATCGAAAATCTTGCGAAAGCTTCGAAATTTATTGAACAAATAATGGTAGTCGGCGACGGCGAAAAAATGCCTTGTGCCTTGATACAACCAGATTTTGCCTTTACCAAAAACTGGGCAGAACTTCATAACGTTAAAATCTCGGATTCCCCGAAAGAAATTGCGGCTAATCCTGCAGTGAAATCCAGAATAGAACAGGAAATTGAAAAAATCAATCAACACCTGGGAAAATGGGAACAAATCAAAAAAATTGAACTGACTCCAAAAGTCTGGACAATAGATGACGGACTTCTTACACCAACGCTAAAACTGAAAAGAAAAGCGATAAAAGCGGAATTCCAAGACCTCTACGACAATATGTACAAATAAATAATGAGCTATCCTATTGGGTAGCTTTTTTCTTTTTGATTTTCTAAATATTATATTTGCTATCAGTGAGAATAATGAGAGATATAAAATGATTATAACCCGAAGAGAATTAATAAAAATTTGCGACAGATTTCTAGCAGATGAAGTAAGTAAAGAAGAAATGATCCACTTTGCAACAACAGTGATGTTTGATGATGAAGATAAATACGAATGTGAAGACGAAATCGTAGAAGAAATATTATCTCAATGGGATAATATGAATACACAATCTAAAATTAATAAAAGAAGTATTCAAACTTTGAGGAATGCTCTTTTTGAAATTGAATAAAAACTAAAAACGCTTCAGAAATCTGAAGCGTTTTTCTTATTTTCTCTCTGCCAACTTACTCCAGTTGTGCAGAATGTAAACTACGATAATTCCTAAAATTCCTGATGAAATAGAAAATATGAACTTTGTATTTTCATCATCAAAAAATCCCGCTCTCCAATCGATGGCATAAAAATTAATCCCCACAAAAAGGACAAAAAGGACTAGGAATACTTTATAAAATGTCTTCATTTTTCAATATTATTAAAAGTGAATGTAATTCTGAAATAGTTGTGCAAAGTTAGCGGTAAATAATTTAATAGAAATAGCTAAAAGGATAATTCCGAAAACTTTTTGCAAAACTTGCAGAGAACCCTCTCCCATTTTTCTTTCTATCCAAGGCGCCATCTTCAAAATTAAGTAAACGAAAAGCGTATTCAGAATGATTCCACAGATGATATTAATATCGTGATATTCTGCTCTTAAAGACAAAGTTGTTGTCAATGTTCCTGCTCCAGCGATTAGTGGAAACGCAATTGGAACAATAGAAGCTGCCTGAGGTTGATTCGTTTTATGAATTTCTATTCCCAAAATCATCTCAATTGCAATAATAAAAATTACAAAAGCTCCTGCAATCGCAAAAGAATTGACATCTACACCAATGAATTTCAAGATATTATTTCCAATGAAAAGAAAAGAGATCATTAATAATCCGGCAACAATAGCTGCTTTCTCAGACTCTATCCTTCCGAATTTTTGTCTTAATGATACGATAATTGGAACCGAACCCAAAATATCAATCACTGCAAATAAAACCATAAAAGCGGTCATTGTTTCTTTGAAAGAAAATTCGCTTAAAAATTCCATAACTTTAATTTTAAAGATTTCGCAAAAATATAAAATATTTTTGAAAATTTCCTAAAGTAATTTATAGACTTCTACAATTTCATTCAAGATTTCGGTTTGTTTTTCTTTGGAAGAGAAAGGAGAATACTTTTCAATATTTACTTTTGTGATTAACTGATTATATTTCTCATAATCACTAAGTCCAAAATTAGACCTCAAATACTCTGAAAACGTCATCGAATAATGACTTTGAGAAAATTTGTCTGCATCGGATTTAAGTTCCTCAAAAGCATCAAAAAACTGAGATGGATTTTCATCACTTAATTTCTTAGTCAAATAGTTAATTGACGAATCTAAATCAAATTTATCTTTGTTTCGTAAAAGCGCTTCTGTCTCTTCAATATTAACAATCGGTGCCGTAAATGTTTTTTTCTTCTCTAACTCCAATTTCTTTTTCTCTTTGCGACGTTTGTTAAAATAAACAAATACGATTGAACCAAATCCAATAATCAAAAGATTTCCAAAGATACCTAACCAATTCAGTTTATTATGTTCCTTCACTTGTAACTTTTTCGTATCCATTACAGGTGAATCTACTTTCTCCAAAACATTATTGGTATATTCATTCACTTTCTGCAAAGTTGTTTTTGCATTGGCGATATCTTGGGCATTAACAGCATTCAAGACCAGAACTTTAGAACCAACTTCTACATACTTTTCTTCCTTCGGGTCAAAATACGAAAAGTTCTCTGTAGAGATTTTCAAATCTCCACGTTTCTTCGGAATAATAACATATTGAGCTTCTACTGCACCTTCAATTCCTTTGGTTGTTGGTGTCGAATTATTAATGATTTTAGGCTCGAAAACTTCATAATCTGGAGAAGGTAAAATTTTCGGAACTATTGATGGAGAAAGATTTCCGCAACCACTTACTTTCACCGCAATATTAAAAGCTTTATTAATCTCAAAATTTTCTTTGCCCTTATCTATCATTTCGATTTTAACATCGTATTTTCCGACTGCATTATGAAAATTCATTGGTGCACCTTCCGGTAACCTTTTTACATTAAGTTTAACTTTATTAGAGACAAGCGTGTTTTTATGATTTGCAAAAGGAATCTCAACTGGCGGCACATCCATAATGCCAGCTACTTTAGGGACAATTACAAACATCCCGACAACCTGAGAAGAGTAATCATTTTCCGTGTCCTCTATCGACTCATCAAAATTAGCAATAGAACGAATCATAAGGTTTCTTGCTGCTTCAAATTTCGCAGGTTCCAAATGTCTGAAATTAGAGATATTCCTTGAAAAAGCTTTTAAGACAGCTACTACAGGTTCGTCCTTGTAAACTTCCCGTTCTTCCAACTGCATCTGCAAATACATACTTTTTGAAGGGTTATTGGTCGCCAAAGGTTTCTTCTCTGCTTCTTTTACAACGATATCAATAGGCTCTGTTTTGTACATTTTGCCATTGATTTTCACAAGAGCTGAACCAATTTTTACGTTTCCTGTTTGTTTTGGACTTAAGGAAAACTGGTAAACCATTTGATTGATTCTTATCTTTTTTACAGGATCAATCAAAGTATTTTGTTCGGAAGAGATAGCATAATCAAATTTCGTAAGATCCGGAAGTTTGACAGGTGTCTCCTGAATCAAGTCTTCTCCAAAAATTTCTAAAACAATCGTAAATGCAATAGGTGAGTTAACACGTGTATCCTGTGTGTTAACCTCAGAATAAAGATTAACCTGAGCAAAGGAACAAGCCGATGCTAAAAGAAATAATATGTATAAATTTTTTCTTATCATTTACCAATCCTTTTCGTTGCTTTGCGGCATCGAATTGGCTCTTTTGTTTAATATTCTTCTGGCAGTTTCTCTTTCACGATTTTCTATGTCTCGTAAAATCATTTTCTCTGCTTCTTCAGGGATTTTATTTTCCTGCTTCTTAGGATCATTAGGTTTTCCTTGACTATCACCTTTCTGCTTATCGCCTTGTCCGTTTTGCTGATTCTTATTCTGATCACCTTTTCCGGACTGATCCTGATTCTTCTGATCTTTTCCTTCGCCTTTTCCTTTCTTCGGATCTTGCTTTTGTTTGTCCTTTTTTTCTTTATCCTTCAACATCGCAATCTCATAATTTTTCCGGATGGCTTCGTTATAAGGATCTTGTTTTAGGGCTTGCTTATAAAGCTCAGCTGCTTTTTCCGGATTGTTGGATTGCATCTGAGCATTCCCTTGGTTATAAATGGCTGCTGCTTTCTCAAATTTGCTCTTAGTCAGCTTTGCTGCTTTCTGATATTCAGCTGTGGCTTCTTCGTATTTTTTACTTTTGAAAAGCGAATTCCCAAGATTGTAATGTGCAGTATAATTCCCACTTTTCACAGAAATTGCTTCTAAGTATTTACTGGAAGACGCATCATATTCTTTCGCATCAAACTTCTTATTACCTTCATAGACCAAAGCATTATAACTCTTCTGAGCAATTAAAAATTGAGAAGAAAGAAACAAGCTTAATACAACTATGGCAAATCTAAAATCCATTGATGCAAAATTATCCGTTTTATTGTTAAAATCAATAAATTAAAAGTTAAAGTTGGGTTAAAAAAACAGCCTTAAAATGCTTTATTTAAGGGCTTTTGTAGATAAAAATCTACAAATAAAATCAAAAAAGCTATCATTCGTTTGAACAATAGCTTTATTATTATATAAAGTTAACTTTAGATAAAATTTTTAAAACACTATAATTTAATCATTTAAAACAATTAATTAAAGTAAATTTTACCAATCTTTCTTCTTAAGAATCCAATAACTTCCACCGATGAAAATTACAGACCAAATAACACACGCAATGACACTTCCAATTGGATATTCAAACTTAAATTCCATTCCGAACATTTTTGCCATATTGGTTCTTACTAATGGTGAAGGAATAAGATTTGACATACTTCCCAAAGGCAAATAATCTGTCAGAAAAACGTGATCTATCATTATTTTCCCTTGTTCTTTTGGTGCAACATTATTCATCAACGAAAACTTTTCTATACCTGATAGAATGCCTTCAACAAACCAAATCATAAAAAATCCAAGGAAAACAAATATTGATTTTCTGAATAATACAGATAAAAACATCAAGAAAGAAAAGAATGTAAAGAGCTTCAAAAAGTAATTGAAAATGAAATAAATCTCTTTAAAAATCAAATCATTTTCTTGTGTTGTCGAATAACTTTTACCTAAAATAAAAGCGATGATGAAAACTATTAAAGTGGAAAATCCTGTAAAAACAAAAATCGTCAATAGCTTAGATGCTACAAATTCTTCCCTACTTAGTCCATCAATAATATTCTGTTTAAACATCCTATTACTGAACTCTTGACAAATAGAAAAAACAATAATACAACCTAAAAATATTTTCAATAATCCGACAATGTAAGTTGTGAAATTCCAAATACCGGGAAAATCATACATCCCTTGTTCTTTCAAATTAACCTTCAATCCAGCCAAGTCAAAGTCTATCAAACCGATGAACAAAAGCAAAATCAAAACGATGAAATATAATCCAGCAAAAATCCTGAATGGATTGTAATTCAGATTCTTGAGATATTCTAATTTTAATAATCTAATCATGAGTTGGTTTGTTTTACAAGTTCTAGGAATTGAGTTTCAAGACTTTCTTTTTTCTTCTGAAGATGAGATAAAGAAATTCCTTTTTCAAATAATTTTCTATTAAGTTCGGATGCCGAAATATCTTCTGAAATCTGAGCAATAATCAACTTTTCTCTTTCTTTCACACTAGAGAAAATATTCAATTGATTTAAAGCTGAGATTAGTAATTCTGTATTTTCTGCTTTCAACTCAAAGAAACCTTTCGTATTACTCATTGCATCAACAGAGCCGGAATAGATGGCAGTTCCTTGTTTCAAAACAATTACGCGTGAACAGATCTTCTCAATCTCGTCCAAAAGATGACTTGCCACAATAATTGTAGTTCCAGATTTTGCAATAGAATTGATGATATCACGAATTTGGATGATTCCTTCCGGATCCAGTCCATTTGTAGGTTCATCAAGAATCAAAACCTGTGGATTAGCCAACAATGCAGATGCAATCGACAAACGTTGTTTCATTCCCAAAGAATAAGTCTTAAAAGCATCTTTTTTTCTCGCCAAAAGATTAACCGTTTCCAGAACCTCATCTATTCTTTTATTTGGAACGCCTTTTATCGCCGCAACGATTTCCAAGTTTTTTTCCGCTGAGAGATAAGGGTAAAAATTCGGTTGCTCTATAATTGCGCCTATTTTTTTCAACGTATCTGTATCTGTTCCTTCTTTTCCAAACCATTTCCAAGAACCGGAAGTTGGGTTGATTGTAGAAAGCAACATCCCGAAAGTGGTAGATTTCCCGCTTCCATTCGGCCCCAAAAGACCATAAACATTTCCTTTTTCTACATCAAAGGAAATATTATTCACAGCAATATGCTTGAATTTTTTGGTTAAGTTTTTTACTTCCAGAATTTTTTCCATCTGATTATTTTTATGAATAGTCTTATTATTACAGCAATTGTTACTTAGTTTTGTATGGTTTTTGTTAAATTTCAGAAAACATTAATAATGACCTACAACATCTCAAAGTTTTCTAAAAAACTAGACATATCCGAAGAAAGTATCAAACAGTTTATCCAAGATTTTAACCTTGAAATTTCAGATTGTCTTTCTCCAAATCTCAATATTACCCAAAATTTTGAAACATTCGCTACAGAAAATCAAGAATTTCTAAAAAAATATGATGATGATTTAGGAAAAGAAAAATCCGCAGAAGAAATTGCTAAAAAGATACATCAGCCCACTGAAAAAGTTGAGCAAATCATACAACATCAATCAACAAATATTTTTGATAACGGGATTTACAAATCATCCATTTCAAGTTTTGGGATAGATAATCAACTCGGTGGAGATTATCAGTTTGTTTATAATTATTTTGGGAATAAAACAGAACTCAAACAAAGAGATTTCATTGGTTATAGGGACTTGTTCTTCTACATTTCTGATATGCTGGAACCTTTCATCAATCCTGAACAATCCAAAAATTGGGGTATACAAAAAGCCGCAGGAATCATTGTTTATGGTCCACCGGGAAGTGGTAAAATTTTCTGGGCAAAAAAGATTGCAGAGATGATTAACTTCGATTTTTTTGAAGTCCGACAATCCCAGTTAAAATCAACTTTAAATAATGAAAAAGCCAATTTTGATGATTATCTAACCCAAATGCTTAAGAAAGAAAAAATTGTTCTATTTCTTGAAAATTTTGATCAAATCATGATGCAGAAATCAGAAATCATTAATACCGAATACAATGATGTTAAAGAAAGTATTTTCCATTACATAGAAAAGTTTGAGAAAGAAAATCTTTTGATGATTGGTTCTGCAAAAGAATTAGAAGGTATAGAATCTGAAATTTTGGCTCCGGGAAGATTTGATGTTTTGATTCCAATTTTCCCGCCCAATAAACAAGAACGTGCGGAAATACTGTTATTCAATATGACCAAAAACCTGAGTAAAGATGCAATTTTATTAAAAATATTAGAAAATAATCAAGCCAATCAACTCCCATTCTGGCAAGAAACTGCTGAAAAAATGAGAGTTTTTTCCAATACCATGCTGGTAGATTTCACCCAAAGTCTGAAGAAAAGAATCAGAAGTTTGTATCTCAAAAACAAAACTGAAAATATACAAATCAGTCAAGGAATTTTAGATTTATCCTTGAAAGAATCTGCTTCCAAATTAACCGGTGATTATTTGAATAATGTTCAACAATTTTTGTCCGAAGCAGAAGATAATTCTTACGATCGTTTTGCGGGAAGAATAGAAGATTTGAAACAGGAACTCGATGTATACAAGACAAAAGAAGAACCTGTAAGAACCATAGGATTTCATCCCAATGAAGAATAAAAAAAGCCTGAGTGATTCAGGCTTTTCATTTTATAAGAAGTTAGGATTTTGTCGATTAGGTTTTGGATTATCAACATTATCAATTTGTTTAGAAACCGCCATCGCCGCAACCAAATCATTCAGCATTGTACTAGCTGCAGTTGGTGTATTTGGTAATAGAACAAGATTTGATCTATTGTTTGCTCCGATTGATTGCAAAGTATCGTAATGTTGTGTTACAACAATCAGCGCTGAGGCTTCGTGTGGTTCAATCTGGACACTATTAAGCATTTTCACAGACTCTTCCAGACCTTTTGCTATTTCACGTCTTTGGTCCGCTATACCTTGCCCTTGTAATTTTTTGGATTCAGCTTCCGCTTTTGCAACGGCTACAATTCTGATTCTTTGAGCTTCAGACTCATATTCTGCCGCTGTCTTTTCACGTTCAGCCGCATTGATTCTGTTCATGGCGTGTTTTACTTGTTCATCAGGATCGATATCTGTTACCAACGCCTTGATAATATCATAACCGTAACTGTTCATCGCTTCCTGTAACTCTCCTTTTACCGCAACTGCTATATCATCTTTTCTTACAAAAACATCATCCAATTTCAGTTTTGGAACTTCTGCTCTTACAACATCAAAAACGAAAGAAGTAATCTGTGATTCCGGATTTTCTAATCTGTAATATGCGTCTCCAACCTGAGTTCTAATCACTTGATACTGAACAGAAACTTTCATCTTAATAAAGACATTATCCAAAGTTTTGGTATCAATCATCACATCCAATTGTTGGATTCTGAGATTCATTCTTTTAGAAATCTGATCGATAAAAGGAATTTTAAGTTGAAGACCAGAATGTCTTACCGAATGAAATTTACCCAAACGTTCAACAATTGCTGCTGTTTCTTGTTTAACTGTAAAGAAAGATGCGAATAATGTTATTAATCCAAAAAAGACAATAAAACCAACGTATATCATAATTTGTAATTTTTCTTAAAGATAACTTTTTCCAATGATAATCGCAAATGAAATAAAGTTACAACCTCATAATATAATATTATTAAAATCACAACATAATTATTATTAACCAAAACTAAATTCATAAAACAACACTTACCAAGCCTTTATTCATAAAGATTTTCTAAATTTGTTAGATTAATAATCTAATATGAAGAAAAAATTACTATTTGCTATTGTCGGACTTGCGATAGCACCATTTTTTAGAGCTCAAAATGTTTCTGTTTTTACTGACGTTCCATTTTACAGTATGTATCATTATCTGGGAGAAGGACAAACCATGCCACCGGAAGCATTTTCGCAAATTCCTGCCGGAGCCATTCGTTTGCACGCTTACGAACAGGATATTATTTCAAGAAAACTATCTGAAACTGAAATTGCATCCATAGGAAGCAGCGTCAAAATGAATATTGTCTTAACCGCTGCTTGTGACAACTATGATAGGCTTGCCGGTGTTAATCTGGTTTTGGTTCCTAAAGGAAGCACCACTTATACTTTTGACCAAGCTAATATTAAGCGTATCGAGATTGGACGGTTTATCACGCCTTTCATGAATAAAAATGCGACAATAAAACAAGTCCCTTATAGCTATCAGGTAGACAATATTTCCAATATTTTGCATGATTCTGCCTTATCATCTGTTTATGATTTTTGGATTGAGTTCCGAGCTGATGGTTACTCAGCTGCAGCTAATACACAAGTCGCCGGCTGTGCTGACAGGACAGATGTTTTCCGTGGTAATTTGGAATTTGTAACAAGTGGGACAGCTGCGCCAACACAGAATTTCCTTTTACCGTTATCTTATCGCCAAAATCTGAATAATTATAACGCTACTGATGTTCCGGGACAAACGACAAGATTGGTTACATTTACGCTTGATCAGCCTGTTCCTAATGCTTCTTTGCATCTGATTACTTCCAATCACGGCTCTAATACCAATGGTGAAGAATATGTAAAAAGAATACACTATGTTTATCTAGATGATCAATTGGTAAATCAATATATGCCTGGCGGTAAAAACTGTGAAGATTATAGACAGTATAATACACAGAGCAATGGAATCTATGGAACCAGCGCAAAAACATTAAGAGGATGGATCTCCTGGAACAACTGGTGTCCTGGCGATGTGATTCCTAATCGTGAAATTAGCTTGGGAAATCTATCTGCCGGTACACATACCATTAAAATTGATGTTCCTACTGCTGTTTTTACAGGACAGCAAGGTTATTTCCCAATCTCAATGTACATCCAAAATCAAAAGAATGGCGATGTAATTTGTGCTGCACCTTATGACTTGAAAATCGCTAACCAACTTAATACAACTGTAGACCTTACTTGGAAAGAGACTGGAACTTCTAACCAATGGCAAACACTCTGGGGAAGAAGAAATGTTTTTACTGCTGCCGGAGGAGAAGTTTACCGTGATATCAGTAACGAACCAAAAGACTCTCGTAGTGACCTCAATCTTAATTGGACTTACGAAACTTATGTAAAATCAAAATGTACAGATGACAAAAGCAGCGTCTGGTATGGCCCTATATATTCTTCTCAAATCAAACTGGGGACTGATGAAATTAATGCAAAAAAATCCTCAGTCTATCCAAATCCTGTGAAAGACTTTATAAATATCAATTCGACAGCAAAAGTGAGCAAAGTTTCTGTTTATAACGCAGATGGTAAAATTTTGTTAGAAGATAATTCTACAAAAATTAATCTTTCCAAATTACAGTCGGGGGTTTATCTAATGAAAATTGATTTTGCTGATGGTAAATCTGAAGCACAAAAAGTCATTAAACAATAAATTAAATATTCAAAATAATCAATTCCTGTTTAGAAATAAGCAGGAATTTTTATTGAAAGAAAATAAGCTTTATAAAAAATCGTTTCGGAGTTATGAGATATTTCTATTATTTAGTTGTCCTATTTTTTATTTCCTGCAAAACTTACACTTCTTCCAAGATTGAGTTTTCAGCCTACTCTAATCAGAATCATATTGAGATAAAGAAAGTTAATAATCTGAGATATCTGGGCGGAATTAAAAATTCTGAAGGAAAGATTCTGAAAGATAGTTTAATCTACCGAAGTGGTAACCTTCATCAACTTAGAAAATCGTCTTTTGATAAATTAGATAAAATGAAAATCGGTATAGTCATTGATTTGAGAACGCAACAGGAAATTGATAAAGAGCCAGACCAACTTCCTAAAGTTATCAATTATAAAATATATTCTGCTTTCGAGGATAAGAATGATGAGATGAGCAATGCGAAACAATTAGCATTAAAAGGAAACATCACCAAGAATGATACGGATAAAAGAATGATACAATTCTACACAGATTATGTTTCTGAAAATCCCGAAATTATTAAGCAAATCATTTCTGAAATATTAAATTCCGATCAACCTATACTCTACCATTGTACCGCCGGAAAAGACAGGACAGGAATGATTACAGCTTTGATTTTAAAAGTTTTAAAGTTTGACGATTCTGTTATTTTTGAAGAATATTTGCAATCTAATAATTTGAGACAACATATGATTCAGAAAAGATTAAATCTTGCCAATACATTTCATTTTGTTTATCCAAAACTAGACATTGGTGTAGTTGAAAAGACGAGTTGGATTGAAAGGGAATATTTGCAATCTGCTTTCGATGAAATTGACAAACAATATGGTTCGATGGATAATTACATTCATCAGATTTTAGGAATTTCTGAAAATCAAAGGCGGATTTACATCAAGAAATTTTTACAATAAAAAAGCAGTCAAAATTGACTGCTTTATTTTTTATCAGTTGATTGGTTATCCGTTTTATTTTTTTTTCTTCCTGAATTAATCAGACTTTGATTGATAATATATTCCAATTGCCCATTCACACTTCGGAATTCGTCAGCAGCCCATTTCTCCAGCAATTTATACATCTCATCGTCTAGTCGTAAAACAAAACTCTTCTTCATCAATACTTGATTTTCGATTAATTATAAAGTGTTCCTGCATTCAGGATTGGTTGTGCTGCTTTTTCGCCACATAAAACTACCATTAGATTACTTACCATTGCTGCTTTTCTTTCGTCATCCAGTTCAACAATATTTTCTGCAGATAGTTTTTTTAATGCCATATCAACCATTCCAACAGCACCTTCAACAATTTTTGCTCTAGCAGCCACAATCGCCGTTGCCTGTTGTCTTTGCAACATTGCTCCAGCAATTTCCGATGCATAAGCCAAATGACTGATTCTAGCTTCCTGAACAATAATTCCCGCTGTTGAAAGTCGGTCTGTCAATTCTTTTTCAAGGATATGATTAACATTATCACCACCATCACGAAGCGTTATTTCTGCATTTTCGTCTTCCAAGTTATCATAAGGAAAACTTACCGCCAAATGTCGAACAGCTGCCTCGCTTTGGATTCTCACATATTCCATATAACGCTCTACATCAAAAGCAGCTTTATAAGTATCGCCCACTTTCCAAACGATAACAGCTCCAATTTCTATTGGATTACCCATTTTGTCATTCACTTTCAGAGTCTGTCCCTGAAGGTTTTCTGAACGAAGACTCATTCTTTGCGTTGAATACAATGGATTAATAAAAAATAAGCCGTTAGCTTTTACTGTTCCAACATATTTACCAAAAAAGCTAAGCACTCTGGAATGGTTTGGCTGAATAATCATCAAGCCTTTGAGAAAAAAGATGAACGCAACAAAAGAAATCACGCCAAAAATCACCGAAAGAGGATTATTATTGCTTCCGCCGCTGATCACAAGATAAGCACTTAACACAAAAAGAACAAGGCTGATGACTAATGCTAAGAAGCCTGACAAAGGTTTTACAATTTTTTCCATATTAATTTAATTTGATATTAATTTGATATCATAAATATACTACTTATTTTGATACAAAAAATAAAAAAAAACCGAACTTATTAAAAGTCCGGTTAAGTAATTTTATTAAAAAGCCTTAAGGTTCTACTTGAGTTCTTTTTTCTTGTTTTTCGTTCAATTTTTTATACTTAAACCAAGCTGCTATCGACAGTGCCAACATATAACCTAAGCTGATGTAAACCCAAAGAGGCAAAGGAATCGGGTCTCCTTTTGCATAAGAGTGTAATCCTGACAAGTAATAATTAACTCCAAAATAAGTCATTACCATTGAGCAAAATGCAAACATCGTCACCACGTGAAAAGTATATCTGCCTCTTAATCCCGGAACCAATCTCATATGGATTACAAATGCATAAATCATAATCGAGATAAAAGCCCAAGTTTCTTTTGGGTCCCAGCTCCAGTAACGTCCCCAAGATTCGTTAGCCCAGATTCCACCTAAGAAGTTTCCGATTGTTAAAGCTAATAATCCGATATTTAAAGACATTTCGCTTACAATAGCTAATTCTTTTAATGTTGTATCATTATGTCTTTTGAACGTGTCTTTGTTGGCGATTATATAGAAAATCAATGAAATCATTGCAATTAACATTGACAAAGAGAAGAATCCATAACTAGAAGTAATAATAGCAACGTGAACTACCAACCAATACGATTTCAAAACCGGAACTAGCGGCGTAATTTGTGGATCCAACGCAGAACCACCGTGAGCAAATCCCATCATAATCACAGCAACCAAAAATCCAGCTGCAGGAATCAAGGTATTTGAGTTCCTATATAAAGCAAATCCCGCTGAAATACCAACCCAAGAGATGAAGATAATCGCTTCATAACCGTTACTCCAAGGCGCGTGACCGGAGATGTACCATCTTCCAACCAAGCCTAAGAAATGGAAGATATAACCAACTGTTCCGATATAAATTAATGTTTTTACAACATTATGAAGAATCTTGCCCGGTTTGAACAATTCTACAAAACCTAAAATCAATAATAAACTTCCAATAATAGTATAGAAAATCAACAATTTGAAGTTGATATCCAAAGTATTCATCAAAACTTCAAGCTTAACTTTGGTTTCAGAAGGCACTACATTTTTCCCCCATTTTTGTTGGTACTCCTCTACTTTTTTGAGTTCTGCATCAGCTTTTGCCCAGCTTCCGCCTTGTGTCGCCATAAGAACACTTGACAAATAGGGGCCTAAAACCGCTTGTGCATTTTCGTCCGGTTCAAAAGTAGGTGTCATCACAGAGTTCCAAGTGTGATTTGGGTCGTTTTTGACAGGAACAGTTCGGAAATATTGGTAAGACATAATTCCGTTCAGTACTTGAACTTTGTCATTTAATTTGATAACTGCTTCGTCATATCTTGTTCTTTCAGACGCTTTTTTACGGAAGGCATCATTATAATCATCTTCCAAAACAAAACGAAGATTTCCATTTCTATCTGCAGGGAATAATTTAATCAAACTTGTAAAACCTTCGTCTGTCGCTTTTGTTTTAGCTCTAAGGTCTTTTCCAACTTTACCAGCAGTTTCGATTTTGATGATGTTCACTTGCGCCCAGAACATCGGGTCAATTGTTGCCGCCAAAAACCATTGGTTGGCATCCAAATCCTGAAATTTGGAACGTGACGTTAATTTATGCAAAATATCGAGAGCCTGTGTATTAGCCGGAACAATACGACCTTCGTAATTCTGAACCAATAAAGAAGCGAATTTGTCCGCATGTTCTTTACTGATGGTAATATTCTTCACCATTTCATCAGCATCTATCACCGCAGGATTCTTGTTCGGCGAAGTAGGAGCCGCAGCTTCGGAATGAGCGTGACCTTCGTGACTGCCGTCTTTCCCGTGCATATCAATTTCCTGAGCATTAAGTCCAAAACTTAATAAAAGTAAAACAACAGTCGCTGCTTTTTTCTTACTAATGGTTTTCAACATTTGGTTCAAGCTCCAGAAACGAGAACCTTTCCAGAACATTGTCACAAACATCCCTAAAAATAAAAATGCATAACCGATATAGCTAATCAAAGTTCCCCAGAAATCGTGGTTCACAGAAAGAACTGTTCCTTTTCTATCCGGGTCAAAACTCGCCTGGAAAAATCTGTAACCTTTATAATTAAGAACGTGATTCATATAAATATTGTAAGGCGTTTCTTTTCCTTCGTCCACTATTCTCACGTGAGATTCATAGGCTGACGGCGAAGAACTTCCTGGATACGTTTCCATTACAAATTTTTCTAATTTAAGTGCAAAAGGCTGCGTAAAATAAATTTTTGGTCCGAATCCTAACATCACATCTAATCCATCAATATGAATCTGTTTGTAATTGTTCGGATTTCCTTTTTCAACTACAAGGTCAACAACTTGTTTTGTTTTTGGTCCGGCAACTTCTACTTTCAGCATATCCGGAACATCCTTATCTTTTTGTTTATCGCCTTCATAAGCCACTAATTTCCCAGTTTTAGTTCCTTCTGGAATCACTAATTTCAATTGGTCAATCGTATAAAGACTTCTCAAAACCAAAGGCTGGAACTCATCTTTCTTAGTTGTTCCAGTCGCTTGAGTTGCCATTGTCATATAAGCAGCATCAGTCGGAGTTTTGATGTAGATTTGTCCATCTTTTTTCTGGAATTCAACAGCACCTTCAATCGCCGTTCTATTGTAACTTACCAAAGTTCCATTGATATTCTGAACTTCGCCTTCAGCTAAATAAATATTCTGACGTCCGCCCATATCACTGGTAGAAACCAAATGCAAGAATTCTTTCCCATTTCCAGCAACTAAACTATCTTTCTTTCTTTGGATATAATCCAGAGTTTTAATAACAATTTTTTCCTTTCCTAAGAAATCATAGGTTGCCTGAAAATCGTGATGAAGCGGCGACATCAGATATGGAACATCGTGGTAATTCTGCTGTTCTCCTTTTTCCTCAATTTTAATTTTGAAGAAATGTTTATCCGTTACAATCTCATTGTTAGTTTCTCCTTCACGGATATGCATCGTTCCTTCGAAACTAATATAACGCGTAATTGCGCCTCCAATAAAAATAAGGACAAATGCCAAGTGGAAAACCAATATCGGCCACTTTTCTTTTTTATAAAGTCTGTATCGTCCGATGTTTCCAATGAAGTTTAGGATTAACAAAAACATCACAGCCTCAAACCATTTGGCTTCGTAAATCAATGCTTTTGCTGTTGGTGTGCCGTAATCGTTTTCGATAAAAGTGGCAACCGCCATAGAAATTGCGAAAACCAGCAATAGAACCGCCATCGTTCGCGTAGAAATAAGAATATCCTGAATCTTTTTCATTCCAAAAATTATAATTCACAAAAATAAGGATGATAAACCACAACGACATCAAAAAAAACTGTTATTTGTCATTTTAAAAGCTTGAAACGTTATTTTGAAACGTTCTTAATAAGGCTTTTCAAACTGATAATTAGAATGCTAAAAACTCATATAATTTTAAGAAAAAATAAAAATAACTCTCAACAATTTATGTGAGAAATAAAAAACATTAAATTTGCATCTATTGACTATTTTTGAAAATGAACAAAGAACAAAATACGCCCTCCAACTCAAGTAAAATCATTTCGAAGCCGAGAATCATTTCGGGTGTCACACTGATAATTTTATCTTTAGTTTTGACACTTTCCTTCGTTTCTTATCTGATGAATTGGAAGTCTGACCAGAGCCAAGCCGGAACAATGTCAGACAAAACTGTAGAATCTTCCAATCTTTTTGGGAAAATCGGAGATTGGTTGGGGAATCTTTTTATTTTTGAAAGTATTGGTGTAGCAGCTTTTGTTGTCGCATTTTTGTGTTTTGTTTTTGGAACGTTGGTTTTCAAGAAGAATTATTTCAAACCTTGGAAAACTATTTCACACAGTTTATTTTTCATTTGCTGGACTCCGATTTTCTTTGGTGCAGTAACCAATGGCGAAGGCGTTCTCGGTGGTGTTTATGGTTATCAGATTATGGATTATCTTAAATCCTATATCGGTTCTGTTGGACTTTGGATGGTTCTTTTGGTAAGTTTTGCCCTTTATTTTGTTTTAGAATTTAACCTGAGACCAAGCTCAATCAAAAATAAACTGAATGACATTAATGATAATACTTTCGGGAAACTGAAAAGTCTGATGCCGGATTCTGACGATGAATTTGAAGCGGATGAAGAGCTGGAAAAAGAAATTGTTCCTGAAAATATTTCTGCTAAATCAAATCCAGTTAAAACTAACAATGATTTTAGCAATATCAAAGTCACTCAGGACTTTGAACCAATCAAAACGCCGAATCAAACATCTTTCAGAGAAGAAATCAAAGAACCGATTAAAGAATCTGCTCCTGAACCAATTATATTATCTTCTACTCCAGCTCAGCCACATAAGCCAGTTATTGAAACTCCGGTTGTAAAAGCTGAAGATGATTTTGCTTTCAATGTAGAAATTAAAAAAGACGAAGATTTTCCTGTAACTGCTGAACAACAAAAATCAGATGATTTGGTTAGCAAACACGGTTTGTATGACCACAAATTGGATTTGGCAAAATTTCAAATGCCTTCTGTTGAATTACTGAAAGATTACGGAAACGAGGAAATCACCATTAATAAAGATGAACTCGAAGAAAATAAAAACAGAATTGTTGGCTTATTGAAAACCTTTAACGTTGGAATTTCTGAAATCAAAGCGACAATTGGTCCAACGGTTACACTTTACGAAATTGTACCGGAAGCAGGAATCCGTGTTGCAGCAATTAAAAAATTACAGGATGATATTGCTTTGAATCTTTCCGCACTTGGAATCAGGATCATCGCACCAATGCCGGGAAAAGGAACAATCGGAATCGAGGTTCCAAGAAAAAATCCAACAATGGTTTCGATGCGTTCGGTTGTAGCTTCGCCGAAATTTCAATCAGCAGATATGGATTTGCCAATCGTTTTTGGGCGAACAATTTCCAACGAAGTGTTCGTAGCTGACCTTGCGAAAATGCCTCACCTTTTGATGGCTGGAGCAACAGGACAAGGAAAATCTGTTGGTATCAATGCAATTCTGACTTCATTGATTTATAAAAAGCACCCAAGCGAATTGAAGTTTGTGATGGTTGACCCGAAAAAGGTGGAATTATCACTTTATTCAAAAATTGAAAGACATTATTTAGCAAAATTGCCTGATACAGAAGATGCGATTATTACAGATAACGCAAAAGTAATCAACACATTGAACTCGCTTTGTATCGAGATGGATGACCGTTATGAATTGCTGAAAAATGCGTTCTGTAAAAACATCAAAGAGTACAATGCGAAATTTGCTCAAAGAAAACTGAATCCTGAAAATGGTCACAGATACCTGCCTTATATCGTTCTGGTTGTGGACGAATTTGCAGATTTGATTATGACTGCCGGAAAAGAAGTAGAACATCCGATCGCGAGACTGGCGCAATTAGCGAGAGCGATTGGAATTCATTTAATTGTTGCAACACAAAGACCTTCTGTAAACGTAATCACAGGTATGATCAAAGCGAATTTTCCAGCAAGGGTTGCTTTCCGTGTAATTTCCGGAGTGGATTCCAAAACGATTTTGGATTCGCCTGGTGCAGAGCAGTTGGTTGGTAAGGGAGATATGCTTTATTTCAATGGCAATGATTTGACGCGTTTACAGTGTGCTTTTGTGGATACGCCGGAAGTTGAGAGAATTGCAGAATTCGTTGGCGAGCAAAAAGGTTATTCTGATGCTTACCTTCTGCCAGAATATTCCGGAGAAGATTCTACTTCAACAGTCGGCGCTTTTGACCCCAACGAGAAAGATGCTTTGTTTGAAGAAGGTGCAAGAATCGTGGTTTCTACACAGCAAGGTTCGACTTCTATGTTGCAAAGACAATTGAAATTAGGCTACAACAGAGCCGGAAGAATTATGGACCAATTGGAGGCGGCTGGCGTGGTTGGTGGGTTCAATGGTGCAAAAGCGAGAGAGGTTTTGATTTCTGACCTTAACTCTCTCGAGAGACTATTGGATGAGCTAAAAGGAAGATAATTTAAATAAATTTGATATTAAAAGCGCCAAGATTACTTGGTGCTTTTTTATTTGTTTTGATTATTTTTGAATATAATTTCACCAGGAATTTGAAATCGAATGTCAGAAAATGAAGAAAAATACCGAAATTTCAGAATAGCTGTTCCCACGGACTATGAAGATATTTTCACTCATTTTTACTTCGCAGAAAATAAATTAGGAGAAACCATTACCTGAACATTGCTCCCATCCTTTCAGACAATTTTGATATTTGATTTTGGTGCAAAGTCAATACTTCATTCAAAAAATAACAACGCTATTGAGATTGACAGATGTATCGTTTTGGGGCCGATAAAACAATCTTTCGACTATTCTTTACCTCCCAATTCAGAAATTTTGGTCGCCAATTTCAAAGATGATGCTTTTTTTCGTTTCTTCGGCAGTACATCTATGGCTGAACATTTTCCTATTAACCCGGATGATTTGTTAGAAAAAAATTGCTTTACCTTTTTGTGGATGGAACTCAATAAAATAGAAAGTACTGAAAACCGTATCAATTATCTTCTTGATTTTTGCAAACCTTATTTGAAACAGAGAAATAGCATTGTAGAGAAACTGATAAACTTTACAGATGAAAACTTAAATCCAATCAAATCAATCGCAAGCCAGCAAAATCAAACCGAAAGAAACATACAACTCAATCAAAAAAAGCATCTGGGATATACTTCCAGAGAAATCAATCGATATTCACGTTTTGTAAAATCCATCAGACTTATTCAAGATTCAATTTCGATATCAAAAAAAATTGATTGGTTTGAAATAGTTGATGAATGTGGCTATTACGACCAAAGCCAATTGATTCACGACTTTAAATACTACATCAGTCTAAGTCCTAAAAATTACCTCAAATTCCAACAGGATATCTGCAATCCAAAAGAGGAATAAGAATTTATATCTCTAAATCAAAAAGATCAATTTCGTTTTCTTACAATTTTAGCAACTTGCACCGCTCTACTTTTGTCCTATCAAAATAAAAAATAGGACAATGAAACATTTAATCATTTATGCTCATCCCAATCCAAACAGCATCAACAGCCAATTCAAACAGACTCTTGCTGAGTTTTTATGGGATAACGGACACGAAGTTATTATCCGCGATTTGAATCAACTTAATTTTAATCCCATTCTGTCGCTGGAAGATATGGAAGGACAGCGGATGGGAAAAGTTGCGGAAGATGTAACAGAGGAACAAAATTACATTTCTTGGGCAGAGCATATTACGTTCATCTATCCAATTTGGTGGACAGGGATGCCTGCTGTTATGAAAGGATTTATAGACCGGGTTTTCAGTTATGGTTTTGCATACCGTTATGATCAGGGCGTGCAAAAAGGGCTTCTTACAGGTAAACAGACAACTATTATCAACACTCACGGAAAATCCAGAGCCGAGTATGAAAGCATCGGAATGGACAAAGCTCTTTCCTTAACATCTGACAAAGGTGTTTTCACCTATTGCGGACTTGAAATCAATCAGCATTTCTTCTTTGATAAGGCTGACAAAGCAAACTTTGAAATCATTGAAGACTGGAAACAACAAATCATAAAATCATTTAAATCAAATTCTACCACAATTAAAAATTAAAAAAAATGGAAAAATCAACAAACAAACCATTCGACAAATCTGTTTATAATCCGATTCTTTTCGGAAGTTATAAAATAGTGAAGAAAATTCTGAAGTATGCTTTTTTCATAGCCATTTCATATATTGTTTATGAAGAATTTATGGATTGGGATTAAATTTAAAAACGGCGTGAAAAACTGAGTTTTTCACGCCATCTTTTCATTTTCTTTTCATAATTTCGTTTAAACTTTTATAATAAATGTCCACCCACGAACTCCTCAACAAGGCCATAAAAATCGCTACCAAAGCCCATAAAAAGCAAACCGACAAATACGACGCACCATATCTGGGACACGTTTTCCGAGTAATGAATGCCGGCAAAACCATCGATGAAAAGATCGTCGGGATTCTTCACGATGTTGTAGAAGACAATCCAGATTATCCAATAGAATATCTGCGAGAAAAAGGCTTTCCTGAACACATTCTTGAAGCCATCGAATGTCTTACAAAAAGAGAAGAAGAGCATCTGGATTATGATGCCTTTATTGCAAGAATTGAAAAAAGTCCGCTTGCAATTGCTGTAAAATTGAATGACTTAAGAGATAATATGGACTTAACAAGATGCACAGAACTGCTGCAGGAAAAAGATTTGAAACGCTTCAACAAATATCTAAAAGCTTATCTCTATCTGTCTGAGAAATATTAGTCTAAAAACTTTCTCTCGCAGATCTAGCTAATTCAGCAGATTTTAAATTTGCTTTATCTGCTAAATCTGCGAGAGTTTTCTAATCCACCATAGGAATCACAATATCCTTCTCGTCATCCGTTCCATCGATGGTGAAGTTGAGCGCAAAATAAAGAAAGTGAAAATTATCATTGCCTTTGGTGGAAAATTCTCTCTGGAACATATAACCCGTGGTTGCAGACAATGTATGATTGAACTGATAACCAAAACCCGCAAAAGTCCGGTTTCGTTTAAAATTCGGGTCTTTCGGACCAAAGAATAATTCTTCAAAAGCATTCATAAAGAAAGTTTCTTCCTGAACTTTTGGTTTGTTGATTGGTAAAGTTGCGCTCAGTCTGTAACGGAATCGGTTCGCTTCTGTATGTTCTCCAGTTTGACTCGCATAGAAAAACCGGTGTTCTGCCCTACCTCTGTGATCTAGCTTAAGCCTTCCAAATCTTTGCGTGAAAGTATATTGCAGCCATAGTCTGAATTCCTCCTGAGAAATCTTCATTTTCTCATAAGTTCCATATCTTCCAAGCCCAACAAATGCCTGATTATTTTTATTCAGATTATAACCAATCCCGCCCTTGGTCTCATAGTAATCAATGACTGTATAATCACGTCTGGCTCTGGTTTGGAGTTCCACATAAGCCATCCATTTCGGATCCATCTTATACGTAAAAGACATCATATTAAAACCAGAAAGGTGATCCTGCCCCAACGCAAAAACACATAAAAACAGAAATACAAAACCAAGCTTTTTCACGATGCAAAGATAATCAAATACAACATTCATAATAATAATTTTTTGGGCGTAACCCTTTGTTTTTGCTTATGAGCATTAATCACTAAAATCAACATTTCCAGTTCAGCAAAAACAAGCGGGTCGGGCTGTCCAATACTATCTTTTTGTCCAGAACATATCACATCCAATAGCATTATTCCATAAGACAAAAAGGATATCCGTTACCATCCCTTACGCAACATTTACACAATCTAAAGTAACTTTCAACACAGAATCTTACGCAGCCCGACTTGAGCGGAAATCCTTTTTACGCAACGTAGTGGAGTGAAAAGATTGGGAGCGGAAGGCGGAAATAGCTGCCCAAATTAAATCACAAAAAAACCTTTCAACAGAATTGAAAGGTTTTATAAATATTTCGAATATATTATTCTATCCTAATAAAAGCGTCAACGGACTTTCCAGGTAAGTTCTCAACGTTTGCAAGAACTGAGCTCCTGTTGCCCCATCGATTACTCTGTGGTCACAAGCCAAAGACAACTTCATTGTATTTCCAACAACGATTTGTCCGTTTTTCACAATTGGTTTTTCAATAATCGCTCCTACAGATAAGATCGCAGAATTCGGTTGATTAATGATTGAAGTGAAAGTCTCGATTCCGAACATTCCAAGATTAGAAACAGAGAAAGTAGAACCTTCCATTTCGTTAGCTTTAAGCGCTTTGGTTTTAGCTCTTCCAGCCATATCCTTCACTGCTGCAGAAATCTCGTTATAGTTCATATAATCTGTATTTTTCAATACAGGAACCACTAATCCGTCTGGAACCGCCACTGCTACACCAACGTTGATATTTCCGTGGTGAACTATTTTATCGCCAGCCCAAGAAGAATTAACTTGTGGATGTTTTCTCAATGCTACTGCAACCGCTTTGATAACCATATCGTTGAAAGATACTTTCGTATCCGGAACGCTGTTCATCTCTTTTCTAGCTTCGATGGCTTTATCCATATTGATTTCAACCGTCAAATAGTAATGTGGCGCAGTGAATTTACTTTCTGCCAATCTCTTTGCGATGATGTTTCTCATCTGAGAGTTTGGCGTTTCAGAATCTTCACCCGGCGTGAATGCTACACTTGGCTGTGCAGATACTGCTTTTGGAGCAGATGCCGCAGCGGCTGGTTGTGCAGAAGGCTGATAGTTTTCAACATCTTTCTTCACGATTCTACCGTTTTCACCAGAACCTTTGATTCCGGAAAAATCAATTCCTTTATCCTGAGCAATTTTCTTAGCTAATGGAGAAATAGCCACTCTATCGCCAGTAGAAGAAGCTGCAACTGGTGCAGACTCTTGTTTCTCTTCTGCTTTGGTTTCAGCCTTAGTTTCAGTTTTTGGAGCAGCAGCTTTTTTGCCACCTCCGGAAACGACACCAGAAACATCTGTTCCTGCTGGACCAATGATTGCTAAAATTTTATCCACTTCTGCTGCATCGCCTTCGCTAACACCTTGGTATAATAATGTTCCGTTGAATTCTGATTCGAAATCCTGAACCGCTTTATCGGTTTCGATTTCTGCAAGGATATCACCTTCTTTCACAGCATCGCCAACGTTCTTTTGCCATTTAGCCACTTTACCTTCCGTCATTGTATCAGAAAGACGAGGCATTGTGATCACTTCTACACCGTCAGGAATATCAGCTGAACCAGCACCTTCATCAGCAGTTTCTACAGATGTAGATTCGCCTTGAGTTTTAGTTTCTTCTTCAGATTTCTTTTCTTCAGTTTTTGCTGCACCACCACCGATAAGACTAGAAATATCTTCTCCTTCTTTACCGATAATTGCCAAAACCGAATCTACAGGAGCTTGTGCACCTTCTTCTACACCGACATATAAAAGCGTTCCGTTAATTTCGGATTCGAAATCCTGAACTGCTTTATCAGTTTCGATTTCTGCAAGGATATCGCCTTCTTTTACAGCGTCGCCTACTTTTTTGTGCCATTTTGAAACTTTGCCTTCCGTCATCGTATCAGACAAACGGGGCATCGTAATTACTTCTGCCATAATTTTTATGTGTTAATTTGATAATGAGATGATGCGGTGAGAATTAGTTAAAACAAATCAACCTATCTTCACATCATCAAATCGTTATTAATTATTTTCTAACTTGTTGATGAATGGATAATCCGGAGTAGAATATACATAATCGTAAAGAAGATTTGCATCCGGATATGGAGAATTTTCCATAAACTCTACACACTCTTCCACAAACTCTCTAGATTTCTCATCCATAGCTTCCAACTCTTGTTCAGTAGCCCATTTGTTTTCCAAGATTCTGCTTTTCACAATCTCGATTGGATCTTCTAACTTGTATTGTGCTACTTCGTCCTTGCTTCTGTAAGGCTCAGCATCTGACATAGAGTGACCTCTGTAACGGTAAGTTCTAGCCTCGATGAAAGTTGGTCCGTCTCCTCTTCTTGCTCTTTCGATAGCCTCGTAAGCCGCTTCTGCTACTTTCTCCGGATCCATCGCATCTACAGGAAGACAAGGCATCTCGTATCCTAATCCTAATTTATAGATATCTTCGTGATTAGCCGTTCTCTTAACAGAAGTTCCCATCGCATAACCGTTGTTCTCACAAACGAAAACTACAGGAAGTTTCCAGTTCATTGCCATATTGAAAGTCTCGTGAAGCGAACCTTGACGTACTGCACCATCTCCCATAAAACAAATGTTCACTGCTTTTCTGTCAAAATATTTGTCTGCGAAAGCAATACCAGCTCCCAAAGGAATCTGACCACCTACAATACCGTGACCTCCATAGAAACGGTGCTCTTTGCTGAAAATGTGCATAGAACCTCCCATACCCTGAGATGTTCCAGTTGCTTTTCCACAAAGTTCTGCCATAATTCTTTTCGGGTCAACGCCCATTGCCATTGGATGGATGTGGCATCTGTATGCCGTAATCATACTGTCCTTCGACATGTCCATTGCGTGGGTAAAACCTGCAGGAATTGCCTCCTGACCGTTATATAAATGTAAAAAACCTCTGATTTTTTGTTTTAAATAAAGAGAACGGCATTTGTCTTCAAACCTTCTCCACATCGTCATTTCTTCATACCATTTAAGGTAGACTTCTTTAGAAAATTCTTTCATTGTAATTTCGAAATATGTAGCAAAAATAAGAAAAAAAATCTTTCTCTATTGTATGCATATTATCATATTTTTTAAAGAATAGAAATCATTAAGTATAATTAATATAGAAAATTACGCAATCGTTTGCGCAGTCATTGAAGTTAATTCAATTCTATTCGTTTTTGCAAATTAATAATTTTTGTATATTGAAATCGAAATTTTTATGAATGGAAATCAAAAACCCTGCTATTATCTCTATCTCGAAAGTGATTTCGAATTTCTTCAACCCTTTGGTTTCATTGGTTATTTACTTTTTTTATTACAGTTATAAAAATTATACTTGGGAAGAAGCCTCGAAGAAATTTCTCCCAATTTTACTCTTGCTGATTATTCCCATTGCCATCTGGATTTACAGGAATGTAAAAAACGGGAATTATACCAATATGGACGTTTCTAACCGGAAGCAACGTCACTCACTTTACATTTTTATTATTATCGCAACCGTTATTTTCTTAGGAGTTGATTTTTATCTGCACAAGGAAATGGACTGGACGATTTTTATGCTCTGCATCTTATTAATATTAATGCAAGCCAGTAATTTTTTCATCAAAAGTTCGATGCATACAAGTCTTAATATTTATGTAGCAGCTTTGTTTTTTGCAATAGAACCTGCGATTGGAATTTTTTGGTTTATATTGTCGATCATCATCGGAATTACAAGAATTATTTTGAAAAGACACACACCGAAAGAAGTTTTTTCTGGTGCATCAATCGCCATATTTGTATCTTTAATTTACCTTATAATGGTAAAAGCTATTATTTTTTAATCTAAACTTTTATGATACTACAATCTTTAACGCCTTCTGAAGAAGAAATTATGCAGCTCATTTGGAACAAGGGAGAAATCTACTTTCGAGAATTGATGGATATTTTTCCAGAACCAAAACCTCATCAAAATACAGTTTCCACGTTCCTGAAAATTCTTGTCGAAAAACATTATTTGTCGACGGAAAAGCAAGGCAGAATTTATCTTTACAGACCTGCTGTAGAATTTGTAGAATACCGAAAATTTGTATTGAAAAGGTTTTTAGAAAATTATTTTAACAATTCCGGAGGCGAACTTTTCAATGTTTTATTGGATGAGGAATTAATAACTTCAGCAGACTTTGAGAATTTAATCAAATCAAGAACGGTTTTCGCATCAAAAAAGCCAGAGCAGGACAATCATATTCAGAATTTTATCAAAGAAATAACCAGCGATAAAAAAACCAAGAAAAAGGAGAAGGACAAAAAGAAGAAAAAAGATAAGAAGAAGTAAAATCTCTTAATTAAAAACTCAACCAAATGATTCAAAAATTAAACGAAATATTCGGGAAGGCTTTGTATGCAATTCGGCAATATCCTTTGGTTTTGCTGATGGCATTATCGGCTTCAGTTTGCCTGATGTTCATTGCTGAAGAAAACTTCCGAACCAGCGAAAAGGTTTTCACTTTAACTAAATTCACTTTAGTTTTCTGTCTTGGGATTTCATTAATGTTTGGCCTGAAAATACTTTCACAAAGAATCGGAAAACAGTTATTATTGGAACTTGGCGGAATTGTTTTTCTTATTCTCCTCTATTTTATTTTACCAAAATTAGAGAAAGACTTTACAGAGGTTTATGCATTTTTGCTCGTTCCAACTTATATTTTATCTCATCTTTTTGTTTCATTTGCTGCATTTTTCAGGAAGAAAACCGAAATGGATTTTTGGCAATACAACAAGAATCTTTTCATCAATATTTTCCTTACAGCGGTTTTCACGGGCGTTTTGACTGGCGGTGTAGAATTAGCCATCGTTGCAGTAGACCAGCTTTTTGATTTTAATTTTAATGATAAAATTTATCTCAGAGTATTTTACTTATTAGCCATTTTCGGGAGCAGTCTCATCTTTTTATTATTTGATGAAAAAGGATTAGAATATCTTGAAAAAGAGGGCACTTATCCTGTTGTTCTGAAGTTTTTTACACAATACATTCTTATTCCTCTCCTTATAATATATGTTGTCATCTTATATTTCTATTCGGGAAAAATTCTGTTGAATTGGGAACTGCCTCGTGGTTGGGTTTCGTATCTGGTTCTCGCATACTCTATCGTTGGGATTTTAGCCATTTTATTGGTTCATCCTTTGAAAGAAAATTCTGCAAAATCGTGGGTTAAGATGTTCTCCAAGATTTTTTATTTTACCTTGATTCCTTTATTGATTTTGTTATTCACAGCAATTTTCACAAGGATTTTGGAATACGGATATACCGAACCAAGATATTACGTTTTACTTCTTTCCATTTGGCTGGTAACTGTGATGTTATATTTTATCTTTAATAAAAATCAGAATATCAAATTCATCCCAATCAGTCTTTTTGTTTTTGGATTATTTTCTTTGATTTTTCCTTATTTCAATACATTTTCGGTGGCTAAAAGAAGTCAAGAAAATCAATTGATGAAGGTTTTGACTGATAACAAATTATTAACCCCGAACCAAAAAATCAACTTCAAAAAACCGGTTGCAGACAGCGTTGTGACAAAAATCGGAAACGAGTTCGTGTTTCTTATCAAGAGAAATGACAAAGATTTTTTACTAAATTTAATTGACACTAAAAAAAGTAAAGACCTTGCCAAAAACATTAATGAAAACAATTTCTGGAGCGCCAATTCTGATATTTATTATAGTTTTTCTAATATCAAGAAAACGACTAAATACGATTCTGATTATGACAGATTAGAAGTGATATCTGACAAAAAAATCATCGAGGTAAAAGATTATGATTACGTTTTATATTTCAACAGATACAATCATAGTGATAAAAAAATTGGTAATGATAATTTTGAAATCTATGACAGAGTTACTGATGAAAACCCTCAGTTCAAAGTCATTTTAAATTCTGATGAAGAAGCTGATTTTTCTTCATTAATAAAAGATTTGTTTAAAAAATACAGAGGAAAAGCTGGCAAAGTCAACGTTCCGGAGATTTCTACGGAAGCCGATCTTGGCAATTATCATCTGAAAATGATCCTAGGAAGTTTTTCAATAGAACAATACAGGAGCAATACTTATCCAAATGTAAGTTATGATGATGCTTACTTGCTAATCCGAAAAAAATAAAAAAAAGCGATCAAAATTTGATCGCTTCTATTTTTTCCAATTGTAAGATTACCAACGGTTTCCACCTCCACGGTTTCCGCCTCTATCTCCACCTCCGTAGCCACCGCCACGGTTGTTATCAAAAGATCTTCTTGGCTTCTCTTCTCTTGGTCTTGCTTCTGTTACGTTAAGAATTTTTCCGTTCAATTCTTTTTGGTTTAATGCCTCAACAGCTTGTTTGCCTTCAGCATCACCCATTTCTACGAAACCAAATCCTTTTGATCTCCCAGTGTCTCTGTCAGTGATAATCTTTGCAGAAGATACTTCCCCAAATTCTTCGAATAATTCTTGCAACTGATAATCCTTAGTTGCGTAATTGATGTTTGAAACAAAAATGTTCATTTTAAAAAAAATTAAGTTATAAAAAATTGTTGTTTTAAAATTATAGATAAGGAAAAACAACAAAATGAAGATTATTGATTTCAAATATAATTTGGTGCAAGGTACGATTATTTTTGAATAATCAATAACTTCTTTATTAAATTTAAAAATTAATATACAAAAGCTCAATCCACCTCTACTCCACGGTTTGCTTCCAAAATTCTGAACCAGTCTATTGTTTCCAAATCAATCAATAATGATTTTTTAAGCTCGCGAATGGTTTCTGCTTTAGAAGTACCAATAACCGGAATTATTCTCGACGGATGCTTCAGAAGGAAGGCTAACAATATCTGGTTTTCTTCTGCATTGTATTTCTGGCAAAGATCTTTGATTATGTTTTTTAATCTGATATTTTGCTCAGATTTTTTAGAAAAATAATTACCTAAAACAGACCAAGCGGTTGGCCTCAATCCTTTTATCATCATTTGATCCAAAGTTCCATCATTGAAAGCTGAAATCTGATTAACAGAAACTTCAATCTGATTGGTAACTAATGGAAAATATTGATTAATTAATTCAAATTGAGAGACCGAAAAATTACTGACACCAAAATGTTTCACCTTCCCATTGTCTTTCAGAATTTGAAATGTATTGGCGACTTCCTCAGGATTCATCAGAAGCGATGGACGATGTAATAGTAAAACATCCAAGTAACCTGTTTTTAAATTAGAAAGGCTCTCATCAACACAATTTTGAATATAATTAGAATCGTAATTATAATATTTGAGAGCAGAGGGTTTCTTTTCAGAATTCATTACAATCCCACATTTGGAAATAAACTGAACTTTTTCTCTATCAATATTCATTTCTTTCCAGGCATTGCCAAAAAGTTCTTCTGTGGTATGACCGCCGTAAATATCAGCATGATCAAATGTCGTGATATTTTCTTCCAGACAAACTTCTATCAATTTCTGAACATCTTTTTCGGAGTGATTAGCTCCCCAAATCCCCCAACGCATTGTGCCAGCGATAATTTCTGAAAACATACTAATAAATTTTCACAAATATATTATGTAAAAAATAAAATACATTATATAAATTTGATTCTTAAAAAATTTGAAGTCTTATGAAGAAATTTACATTATTATTTGTGATGTGTTGTGGTTTTATCAATGCGCAATTCACAACTCCAAACAATGGAACAACCTATACACTGGCCAGTCTTTCTGCAGCTGCACCCACAGTTTTGCAGGATAAAGGTACTTTTTATATGATGATGGATGACATCACCATTTCTGCAACTGATAAACTGATTATCGACCAGAATACAACCTTGAGTGTGAATAGTGATAAAACACTTTATGTCTTTGGCGAATATAAAACTACAGCAACCAATTTTTTAATCAACTCTGTAGATTCTGGTTTTCCATTTAAAGGAATTCGTTTTGAAGACGGATCTGTCGTAGAGATGCGAAATACAAGAGTAGATTATGCTGGTGGAATCCGAGTTTTAACGGCTAATTTCCTAATGGACAATTGTATTGTTTATAAAAATCACGGTGGCGTTTCCACAAGTGGCGCTCTTGGTTTTTCTAAAGGTAGCCCGGTTGTTAGCAATTCTCAATTCATAGAAAACAGAAAAGCTGCTTTTGGCTCCGCTGCAAATGCTACAGTTTCTGCCACATTTATCAACAATTACATTTCTGGAAACGTAACAGATAACAGCAATACGCCTCAAATCAATATGGGACCAGGCGGTTCAGATTCTCTGAAAATCATCAATAATACAATCATTGGAGACCGTACAAAAATTATGGTTGGCGGTATTTCTGCTTCTGCTTTGACTGGTGGTGTGAACAAATTCCGTATAGAAGGTAACACTATAAGAGACAACCGATATGGTATCACTTCCTATGGCTCTACTTCTTCCGGAGTCATCAGAAATAATATTATTGAGAACAACAATACCCAGAATGATCCAAACCTTGGCGGCAGCGGAATTTCAATTTCCAGCGCTAAAGACGTTGTAATTGCTGAGAATGAAATCAGAGGGAATCTTTGGGGAATCACTTTGTTGAATAATGCGACTGTGAAACTAGGCACGGAAGAAAGCCCTGGCAATAATATTTTCAAAAATAATGTCAACAACGGTAATACTGTTGCACTTTTCAATAATACGACTAATATTGTAAACGCTGTAGGCAACTGCTGGAGAGAAAATGAACTATCCAATGATGCGATGGTTCTTGCCGTTATCGGAAGCCAGACTGCTAATACTATCAATTTTAAACCATACAATTGCGCAGAAACTTTGGCAGTTTCGGACGTTTATAAATCTAAACTGAGTGTTTACCCTAATCCAAGTAAAAACCATTTCTTTCTTGAAACTGAAAATGCTGGAAACATCGTGATACAAGATATTAGCGGAAAAGTTGTTTTTTCTTCTATTGTTAATAAAGGCAGAAATGAAATCAATACCAATCTACAATCTGGTGTTTATATCATCACGCAACAATCTGAAGGTCAAAAATCAAATACTAAACTGATTATTAAATAATTAATCTAAATAAATCTTAGAAAGCATCACAAATCGTGGTGCTTTTTTTTGATTAAAATTTCCATTAAATTCGTGAGATGAAAATTGCTATCAAAAATATGGTTTGTAACCGCTGCATTGCTGCGGTGGAATCGATATTGGAGGATTTGAAAATTGACATCAATCAAATTTCATTAGGCGAAGTTGAAACCAAAAATGAGATTTCTGACAAAGAACTTCAAACCTTGAACTTGAAACTCAAATCAACTGGATTTGAAATTCTGGAAGATTCTTCTAAAAAACAAATAGAGAAAGTCAAAAACTTGATTATTCAGAAAATTTCGGATGAAGATTTGGATGACAATTTTATTTTGTCAGAATTCTTGAGTTCCGGATTACACAGAGATTACAGTTCTATTTCCAAGCTTTTTTCTCAGAATGAAAACGTGACGTTGGAGCAATACTTCATTCTTCAAAAGATTGAAAAGGTCAAAGAATTGCTGCTTTATAAAGAATTTAATTTGACAGAAATTTCCCAAAAATTGGGTTACAAAAGTGTTCAACATCTTTCTAATCAGTTCAAGAAAATCACAGGCTTCTCTCCTACTCAGTTTTTGAATTCTAAGGAGAAAAAGCGGATTGCGCTGGATAAGGTTTGATAATAAAAATGGTATGATAAATAGCGATTATGAATATGCATTGGTTTTATTAGTTCCAGTTTTTATTCTTTATTTAATTTTAAAACGAGAAAAAGAAAAAAGGAAAACTGAGAACAATCCAATGAATGAAGGAAGAATCATTCAGACTTACGTATTGATTTTTGGTTTAATTGGTTTAATTCTTTATTTTATTTTCAGATAAAATGCAATCCAAAGTCAAAACCCTCCGTGAACAAAAAAACCTCACCCAAACAGAATTGGCTGAGAAGTCCGGATTGTCTTTGCGAACGATTCAAAGAATTGAATCTGGGCAAAGTCTCAAAGGTTTTACGTTGAAAGCCATTGCACAGACTTTGGAAACCGAACCAGAAAATCTTTTTTCAAAGTATGAAGAAAACATACAAATAGATAGAGCAAAACTTATCAACCTTTCTGCTTTAGCGGGATTAATTATTCCTTTTGGCGGGATTATTTTTCCAGCAATTTTGACTTACAAAACTCAGGATTCCACGAATAGAGAATTGGGAAAAAGTATTATTTGTGTTCAGATTATTTTGGCATTTTTCGTTTCGGTTTCGTTGATATTAAGTCCGTTTATTCAGCATTGGTTTTCTATCCAATTTCCATTGTTTTTAATTCCATTAATTGCTTTTATCGTCATCAAACTTTGTATTGTTATCAAAAACGGAATCAGCCTCAACCAAAACAACACACTTTCTATAAAACTGAAAAACAACTTCTTATAAGCCAAATCATAAAACTGACGTAAAATTGTCATATCATTTTTTATTCAAATTCAGTTTCAAAAACCGAATCTTGCAGAAAAATTGAACAATGAAACTTTTTAAGAAATTAGCTTTAGGATTTGTAGCCGTTTTGGTTTTGATAGTGGTAGGCGGATATATTTATTTTGACCAAAAATTTACGCCCGAAGACAATTATCTAACCATCAAAAATAAAAGCGGAAATATCCCCATCACTTGGTTGGGAAATGAGAAAAACGTGTTGCTTCTTCCGATTCATTTTTCTGGAAATCCGGAAACTTATTATTTGCAATTTGACACAGGTTCGCCTTACACCGTATTTTATTCGAATCAAATTAAAAACATCAAAGAAATTTCTATCAATAATGAAAAGGCTGAAACTTCTTTCTATATTGGAAAAACTGAAATCTCATCAAACCGATTTAAAATATTTACTAAAGAAAAAAACGAAGAAAAAGATACCATCAAAATCATTGGAACGATTGGTTCTGATGTTTTAGAAGACCGAAAAACCGTGATTAATTTTAAAAGCAACCAAGTTGTTTTTAATTTGAATCAAATCCCGAATGGATTTAAAAATCAATTGTTCGATTTCAAATTCAAAAAAAGAAGAATCATTATTTCCGGAAAATTGAAAGGCGAAGAACGAAAATTCCTATACGACTCTGGAACCAGCGCTTACGAATTACTGACTTACAAAGAAGAATGGCAAAATCTGAAAACGCCAAATTCAAAAATCAATATCGAAAAAGCACAGTCTTGGGACAATGTTTTGACAACTTATACAACGGATTGTAAGGAAAATATCACATTCAAAAATCTGCAGATTCCTGTAAAACAAATCACATATGTTGAAGGTTTTTCCGATGCGCAGTTTTCTATGATGAAGTTCTCTGGAATGACGGGAATGCTGGGAAACAAAATCTTTCTGAATAATAGTATTTTTATCGATTGTGGAGATAAGAAAATCGGAATTACAGATTGAGGAAATCAATAGTTTTATAGAGAACTTCCAGCAAAAGTTACCTATTTTTGCAAATGATTCCAAACGAAACAACGACTTGAACAATCTTCGACATTATCTGGCTGCTATTTTAGCATTTTCTATTTGGGGAACTTTTAGTTTGGTGCTGAAACCACTTCATTCTTACGCATCTTCGGACATTCTTTTTTACAGGGTTTTCAGTTGTGCATTGATAATGTCGCTAGTTTCGATTCTTTTCAAAAGAGAAAAACTGAAACAGAACTTAAATTATTTCAAATCCATTTCTAAAAAAGCGAAAAGAAAAACGATTATTGTTAATGTCGGAAGCAGTATTTTGTTGACCGCGAACTGGTTTTCATTTATCTATGTGATGAATCACGTGAGTGTTCGTGCGACATCGGTCGCCTATTTGGTTTGTCCGATTATCACGACGATTCTGGCTTATTTCATTTTGAAAGATAAACTGAGTAAACTTCAGTGGTTATCGGTTTTTCTGAGCTTAGTCGGCTGCATTTTATTGTCGTACACCAATATTTTGGATATGTTTTACAGCAGCTTAATTGGCTTCACATATGCGGCATATCTGGTTTGTCAAAGCCAAAATAAGCAATTCGATAAGTTTCTGATTCTGAATTTCCATATTGTCATTTCAGCTTTGATTTTGTTGCCGTTTTTTCCGGCTTATTCCGGGCCAGTTCCTACGGAATTCAAATTTTATTTCTTTGTCGAGATTATTGCAGTAATGTACACGATTGTTCCATTATTACTGAATCTCTTTGCCTTAACAGGAACCGCTTCTTCAAAAGTAGGAATGATATTGAATATCAACCCAATCATCGCATTCATCTTAGCAAGTACAGTTTATGGCGAACCATTGAATCTGATTCAGATTTGTGCTTACTCATTAATATTTGTGGCAGTAATTGTTTTCAATGCGAAGGAGATTTTCAGACTAAATCAAGAAGAAGTGAAATTATCTTAATTAATTCATAAAACTCAGGCAACCCTGTAACGTTTTTGTTGTCTTTAGAACAGATAACAAAAACTTGATAATGCAGAAACTCTTTTTTCTATTAATTCTTTTGATGGGATTCAACCTCAATGCACAAACGATTTCTGGAACTGTAAAAAACATGGATAATGAAGTCATCGCTTATAGCTCTATTGGAATTAAGAATTCAAAAAACGGAGCCATTACCAATGAAAAAGGCAATTATCAATTAGAACTTCCTCAGGATTCAGATAGCAAAATTACTTTTAGTGCGTCGGGATATCAGGACAAAACTGTTTCTTCGAACGAACTTAAGCTAAATCCCAATATCATTCTCGATTATAAAACGACTCAGATTGAGAACGTCAACATCGTTGCAAAACAAATGAAAGAAAAGCTGGTTGGTCAAAAGTCAAAGCCTTTTCTCACGTTTTCTAAAATGTTCGACCAGAATATTCCAACCGTTGAGCAAGGAAATATTTTTCCAATTTATCAAAAGACAAAACTCAAATCTTATAATTTTCATATCATCCCGAGTTCCAGATATCAGGAAATTACATTAAAACTGAATATCTATAAAATCAAAAACGATCTTCCCGAGCAATCACTTTTGGAGGAGAATATCATTTACAAAACCTCAACAACAGGCTGGCAAAATATCGATTTATCAAATTATCGGTTAATGTTAAATAATCTTGATAAAATTGCTATTACGTTACAATTGGTAGATTATAAATCTATGGAGAATTTCGATTTTGTTTTCGGAATTTCTGCCAAGAAAACTTTATCCAAAGACCTTTTGTTCAGATATCAGAGTCAGGGCAATTGGGAAACTTTTGATGGTAGTTTTATTTCTAATATCGATATCAGTTATGACAAAACTAAGAATGAAAAAGAGATTGCTGAAGTTGAAAAAAATACTGAAAACGATTTCAAAACCAATCAGTTGATTGCCTATTATGAGAATAAAGAAAAAGCTAAAAAAACAGAATTTGGGAAAAGTAGAAATGGACAATTTATAGATTTGAATGATGCTAAAATCTACTACGAAGAGTATGGAAAAGGCGAACCGCTTTTGCTACTACATGGGAATAACGGAAGCATTTCTGATTTCTACAAACAAATTCCTTTTTTCTCAAAACATTATCGTGTGATTGCAATAGATACGCGTGGGCAAGGCAGAAGCACAGATTTGACCACGGATGATTATTCTTATGATCAATTCGCTTCAGACCTTTATAAAATCATTCAAAATCTGAAACTCGATAAAGTGAATATCGTTGGCTGGAGTGACGGCGGAAATACAGGATTGACCTTCAATCTGGAACATCCGGAATTAGTCAATAAATTAGTAACAATCGGCGCTAATCTCGATCCTTCTGGTGTAGATGAAAACCTTATCAAAACATTCCAGCAACAACTCGAACAAAATATCGGAAATCCACGATTAATAAAACTGATGCTGAACCACCCCAACATCAACTATAAAGAAATTACGAATATCCGCAATCCGGTTTTGGTAATTGCCGGCAGCAATGATGTTATCAAACCGGAACATACCAATCTCATCCATTCCTTCATCAAGGGTTCTGAACTGGCGATTATTCCGGATTCTACGCATTATGTTCCTTTCGAACAACCGGAAAAACTGAACGATACGATTCTCAATTTTCTGAAGAAATAATCCTAAATTACAGCTATGAAAAAAACAATAACCATATTTTCTATTCTCAGTTTGTCCTTAGGTCTGAAAGCGCAAAAGCAAAAAACGCCACAAGACAGCATCAACGTTTTTTATAATGAGCTGTTTTCGGTTTTAGAAAAAAGTTACCTCAACAGAAAATCTGTTGATTGGAAAACTGTAGAATCCGAAACAAAAGACAGACTAAAAAGTTATGATAATTTCGAAAAATCCTTAACCGAAATCAAACCGTTCTTCGATAAAATAAACGCCAATCATTGTTTGATTTTCTACAATAACAAAAAATATTCGGGAACGGGAAAAGTCATTACAAAAGATGATTTTTCTGAACAATGGAAAAAGAAATTTGATACCAAACCTGCTTTCGAAGCTAAAATGATTGATGAAAAACACGGCTACATTCTGATGCCTAATATGTTATTTTTCGAGCTTAGTCCGGAGAACATCAACAAAATTGCGCAACCACTTTATGACAAGATTGCAGAAATCAAATCCAACAATAAACCCGAAGGCTGGATTCTTGATTTGAGATTCAACACCGGTGGAAACTCTACACCAATGCTTTTGGCTCTTTATGATTTGTTAGGTGACAATGTGGTTTGGGGAACTTTGGACGGCAATAAAAAGATGATTTCTAAAATAAAACTGAACCAAGGAAAATATCTGGACGGGGCCAAAAAACCAGCATTCATCAATCCAAAAGGCGAACTATTGGACAATGTAAAAGTCGCAGTAATCACTGGACTTTTTACCGGGAGTTCTGGCGAAGTGACAACACTCGCTTTCAAAGGCAGACCAAACACTATTTTCATCGGCGAAAAAACCTACGGCGCAACAACCGCCAATACCCAATATACTTTACCTTTTGGCAGCACGATGGCAATTACTATTGGCTACGATAGCGACAGAAATGGCAATTATTATGAACAAATTATTCCTGATGTTTTCGTTTCCAAAAAAGACAATTTCGATAATTTGCTTTTGGATAGGAATGTTGTGGAAGCTGTGAAGTTTTTTGATATAAAATCATAGTAATTATCAGTATATTTCGATCTTGAAAACTATTAACAATGAAAAATATTCAATTATTAATTTTACTGCTATTATCTTGTCTTGCTATCGGACAAAACAAACAATTTCTCTACGAATACAAATTCATTTCTGATTCTACCAACAAGGTAGATGTCAAAACAGAAATAATGATTTTGAATATCCAAAAAGATCGGTCAGAATATTATAGCTCTGTAAGATATGCATCAGATTCTGCTCAATTTGCAGACTATCAAAAGGGAATTAACTCTATGCCTTCTGGCGAAGCATTAGTAAGTGAATGGGTTACAAAATATCCTAATTCCAATCAGCTTTTTCATACCACATTTTTGATTTGGGACAAGTACAAAGTAAAACAGGATGTGGAGCTTAACTGGAAATTGACAAATGAATTTTCTAAAATTCTGAATTATGACGTTCAAAAAGCAACCACAGAATTTGGTGGCAGAAAATGGACAGCGTGGTTCACCAAAGAAATTCCAATTCAAGATGGGCCTTACAAATTCAAAGGTTTACCTGGTTTAATTTTGAAGATTGAAGATTCAACTAAAAGTCATACCTGGGAATTGAAAGGCATACGATCTAACCAGAAAGAGTTTGTCTATCCTGACCTGAAAAATTACCGTATTGTTGAATTAAATTACAATCAGTTTGTTAAGAAATTTAAAAATTACCGTCAGAATCCTACTGCAGATTTAGTGGGACAAATTCCTGATCAACACGATTCTAATGGAAAATTCAGAACATCTACTGAAATCATTAAAGAACTGAACCAAATAGCAATGGAAAAATTGGCAAAAGACAATAATTTGATTGAGATTGATCTGCTTAAATAATTTAGTTATTCTTTAAAATCAACAAATTGTATTTTCTATAAAAATATTCAGGTTTGTAATCAATATACCTTTCATTCTCTTCATTTTATATGGAACTATTATGAATTTTGCTATTTATGACAATGACTGCGAAAGTTTTGTAAGTGGAATTGCAAGAGCATTTACTTTTATTGGAGAATTACTTTTTATTGGTCTTATAGTCACTTTCTGTTTTAATCTTTTAAATGAAGGAAAAATTAGAAGAGAAAATTTAATTAAAAGAATCTTAAAACTTCATTTACTTCATTTCATTATTTTCGTTTTCATCTTTACTATTTGTATGATTAATGAAATGAGATATTGCAATTTAATTTAAAAAAATACCAACAGTAAATATTCTTTATTGTGAATTTAACTAAAACAGCCAACTATTTAGATTCATTAAAAATAAACTTTGCAACAATCTCTTTTTTAGCTATTTTTACAGCATAATATTTCAATAAAAATGAGACAATTAATATTCGGAGGAATCTTGGCTTTTGGTGGATTAATCACAGCCAATGCACAATGCAAAACAGTCACTACAATCACAGAAAACTTTGACAGCTGGAAAGATATAGATAAGTGCTGGACTGTACAGAAAGGAAAAGCAATGCTGTACGCCAGTGAGAAGAAAGTGATTTTTTACTCGATGACAGATCCAAAAGAAAATATGTATCTCATCACACCAAAAGTAAAAGCTGGAAACTATACTTTGAGCCTTGACATCACAGATAATGGTGGAGAAACTTCCCTTGAAATTTTCTCAGTAGGTAAAGCAATTGATCCGAAATCTTTTGTTTCCATTGCTAAACCACAAGAAATTACAAAAGAGAGAAAAGTCATCAACATCAGTTTGAAAAAAGACAGCCACATCGGTTTGAAAGTATTATTAAACGGTGTACATCAAGCTGTGTATGTGGATAATTTGTCTTTAAAACCGAGAAAATAAATCGTATTTAATAATATTAATAAAGATTTTTAGACAAGTAAAGATTAAAATGATATTATTGCATAGTTTTTAACTATAATCAAAAATTAAACCTATGAAAACAAGATTTATTATCTTATTCACTTTTTTAAATTCACTTTTTTATCATTCTCAATTGTCGCAATTAGATATAAATTTTGATAATTACATTTCTGAAACAAATAATGATTTAAAAAATTATTTTACTTATCGTGCAAATAATTATAAATTATTTAAAGATGGATCTAATTATGTTGTACAGACACCTGTAAATGATGTTTTCCCTGACACATTTTTAACTTTATGTCCAAAGTATCATGGGGTTGATAACGAAACGATGAAAATTAGTATTGATTTTAAAACTAAATTTCACACAGGTACAGGTAAAGGACATGCTGCAGGCATATATATATTTAAAGATGGTCAACAAGGACGTATTTTTGGAAGTTATATAACAAATAAAACATTATATATTGGTGGATTAGAGAATAGTAATGATATTACTGATTTTCAATTAGGTACAAGTGATGGCTATATTGATAACACTTGGTACCGACTTTCATTGGAAATTTCAAAAATAGGTATTAACAAATATCGTCTTAAAACAGATATTTATTCCTTGGGAGAATCTGGAACTTTAGCACCAAAAAAAATAATTGGACGTACAAATGAAGGTAATAATTATAATTTCAATCCCAATAATAATGTTATAATTAATCTAACATCTACTACTAACGGTTATGGAAAATATCTAGATAATTTTTCGATTTATGGTAATAGATCCAACCTTTCTAATTGCTCTAATCTAAATACTTCAGATGTTAAAAGAAAAAACATTTTTATAGCACCTAATCCGGCAAAAGACATTATCCATGTTTCTACTGAAAAAACATTAAAATCAGTTGATATCTATGATTCATTAGGAAAATTAATTAAGACCGATTTCAAAAACAATATTGATATTTCTCAATTTTCAAAGGGGAACTACATCTTAAAAATCAAAACGGATCAAGGTGAGACTACTGAGAAACTAATTAAAGAATAATTCGTTACATTCTATTTTAAAATAAGAAAACCCCTTCAGAAAATCTGAAGGGGTTTTTAATTTAGAAAACTCATTCCTACAATTGTAAAACTCCCTTTCGTAAAAAAAACAAATAACTCTCCTATCTCACCTTATAACATCTTTCCATTTATTTATAACTGATTGGCATCTATTTTTCAGAAATTTGTATCAATAATAAAAAACTGAGCGAAGCTAGTAATCTTTGTGACCTTAAAAACATCGAATTACTAATAAAAAAACTTTGTGCTCTTTGTGTTAAAAACAAAAAAATGGAAAACCAAAATCACCATAATCACGACCACCTTCATCCTAGTCAAAGAATTTCACCAAGTTCCGTTTATTATTGTCCAATGGAATGTGAAGGCGAAAAACTCTATTTCAAGCAAGGCCGATGTCCGGTTTGTAATATGTTTCTGGTTCCGATAGAAGAACGTGATGACCACAAAAACAAACCGCAAAATTATTCCAAAACTAACCTCCCGGAAAGTTTCAAAGATAAAATAGGGGATTATTTTTGCCCGATGTTTTGTGAAGGTGACAAAACTTATGTATCAGATTCAGGTTGTCCGGTTTGTCATATGCATTTGGAAAAAATTACCGAAGATTTGGTCAGAAGTCAGAAGCTGGATGTTAGAAGTGCACATACGCATCAAAACACCAAGCACCAAACACCAAACACCCATCAAGAAGGAAAATACTATTGTCCAATGTTCTGTGAAGGCGACAAAGTTTATGATTCCAATGTCGGCTGTCCGGTTTGCGGAATGGATTTGGTCAAAATTCCTGAAAAGAAAACTGTTGAATATACTTGCCCAATGCATCCCGAGATTGTACAAAACGAACCCGGAAATTGCCCGATCTGTGGAATGGATCTCGTTCCAAAACCGTCAAAAGATAACGATCACGAAGATGAAACTTATAAATTATTAAAAACAAAATTCTGGACGGCTTTAGGGTTCACTGTTCCCATTTTCATCTTATCGATGGGCGGAATGTTTATCGATTGGCCATTTTCTCATCAGGTTCAAGGAATTTTAGAGTTAATTTTGACATTACCCGTCTTGTTTTATTCAGGATGGTTTGTGATGAAGCGTGGTTGGATTTCTTTCAAAACCTGGAACCTCAATATGTTTTCATTAATTGCTCTGGGTGTTGCTGCAGCTATGATTTTTAGTTTAATCGCTTTATTCGTTTCAGATATTTTACCTCACGAATTATCTCACGGCGGAAGCATCCCACTCTATTTCGAATCCGTTTGTGTCATTCTTACTTTGGTGATAATGGGACAAATGATGGAAGCCAGAGCGCACATGAAGACAGGAAAAGCGATTGAAGCGTTGATGAATCTTTCACCTGACACAGCCAATCTGATTGTAGACGGAAACGAAAAAAAAGTATCATTAGCAGAAGTTAAAATCAATGATATATTAAGAGTAAAACCGGGCGAAAAAATTCCTGTCGACGGGAAAATTACCGAAGGAAATTCTAATGTTGATGAATCGATGATTACGGGAGAGCCGATTCCTGTAGAGAAAAAATCAAATGATAAAGTCACTTCCGGAACTATCAACGGAAATGGAAGTTTTCTGATGAAAGCCGAAAAAGTTGGTGATGAAACCTTGCTTTCTCAAATCATCAAAATGGTCAACGAAGCCAGCCGAAGCAAAGCGCCGATTCAAAAATTAGCAGATAAGATTTCGAAGATATTTGTACCAACTGTGATTGCAATTTCTATTCTGACATTTATTTTATGGAATATTTTCGGTGGCGAAAACAAGTTGATTTATGCTTTTGTAAACGCTGTTGCCGTTTTGATTGTCGCTTGTCCGTGTGCGCTAGGTTTAGCAACTCCGATGAGTTTGATGGTAGGAATCGGAAAAGGTGCACAAAATGGAATCTTAATCAAAAATGCTGAAGCGCTGGAAGAAATGCACAAAATCAATGTTCTGATTACCGATAAAACCGGAACATTGACGGAAGGAAAACCAAGTCTTGACAACATCGAAACATTTGAAAATACTGATAAAAATGAATCAAGCGAAGCGTATCTTGATCAACGGGAAAAAATTTTAAAATTAGCTGGTTCATTGAATCAGAATTCGGAACATCCTTTGTCTAATGCTGTTTTAGAAACTCTTCGACAAGTTCAGAGTGGCAATACTGATCTGCAATTTGAGAAAGTTCAGAATTTTGAGAACATCTCTGGAAAAGGTGTGAAAGGAACAATCAATAATGAAGAAATTCTACTTGGAAACGAAGCTTTATTGAAACATTTCAACATCAAAATTCCTGAATCATTAAAACAAAAAGTAGTTCAGAAACAGAATGAAGCTAAGACGATTTCTTATCTCGCAAAAGCTGGAAAAGTTCTTGGATTCCTGAGCTTCTCAGACAAAATAAAATCAACTTCAAAACAAGCTATTGAATATCTCCATTCTCAAAACATCGAAGTGATAATGATGACCGGCGACAACGAACACACTGCAAAAGCAGTGGCAAAAACACTCGGAATCACAAACTTCAAAGCCAATTGTCTTCCTGAAGACAAAATGAACGAAATCAAAAAACTTCAAACCGAAGGAAAAATTGTTGCAATGACCGGAGACGGAATCAATGATGCGCCAGCTTTAGCTCAATCCAATATCGGAATTGCAATGGGAACAGGGACCGACGCCGCGATTGAAAGCGCAGAAATAACTTTGCTAAAAGGCGACATCTTAGGTGTAGCCAAATCAAAAATCCTGAGTGAAAAACTTTTGAAAAATATCAAAGAAAACTTATTCTTTGCTTTTATTTATAATGTTTTGGGAATTCCGTTAGCGGCAGGTCTGCTCTACCCTGTCTTCGGAATTTTGTTAAGTCCAATGATTGCAGCAGCGGCAATGAGTTTCAGTTCGGTTTCTGTGATTCTAAATTCTTTGAGATTGAATAATGTGAAATTAGAGATTTGAGTTTAACACAAAGGCACAAGACTTATTTTTTAAGGCACAAAGTTTTCCTTGTCCCTTAAATTTTAATCTCTGTTAATTAATTTCTTTTGTGCCTTTATGTTTTTTATTAACCAAAATGGCATCGAGAAAACTCCCGATGCCATTCAAAACAAAATAAAAACCTTAAGAAATTTTTTAATTAGAAAGAAACGGTCAGCTTACTGAAAACATATCGTCCGTTCTGTCCAAACTGAGATGTGGAACGAGAATAGATGAACTGGTCGTTATTAGTAGAAGCTGTCACGTTTTTAGTTGGATAAATATCGAACAAGTTGTTTGTTCCAAGAGTCAAATTGAAATTCTTGTTGATATCATAACCGATAGACAAATCTGTAACAATCTTGTCCGAAATCAATTGATGGTCGTACGCATTTCCATTGATACCATCTGCACCATAAACTTTTCCGTAATAGGTATTTCTCAGATAGAAATTGAAATCATTCCATTTAAAATTATTGGACAAACTTGCTTTCACTTTTGGAACTGAATCTTCTAGGTAAATTCTAGATTTTTCACCAAAATAGGTATTTTCCAATCCTGCATTTTTCAACAAATCGGATGCGTGGATATCACCCACTTTTCTTGTTCTGTTGAAATTGATAGCAAAATCATTTGTGAATTTGAAACTTTCTTTTGTAAACGTATGGCTGATTACGACATCCAAACCTTTGGTTTCTGTATCAATAGCATTAGAGAAAAACTGAGCTGCATTCACGTTAGCTTTTACAAACTCATTTGCCAATGCAATTTGTGCAGGTGTTTTTGGATCGGTTGGTCTTGAGAATTGATCTGTTAAAACAATTCTGTCATCAATTCTTATGAAATAAGCATCTGCTGTAATATTCAAATTAATTGCAGGGATTTTATATGTAAATCCTGTACTTACAGATTTTGACGTTTCTTGTTTCAATTTCGGAATTCCAAATGCTTGTGCCAATTGAGAATCATTACTAAATGTTCCAACTTCTACCAAACTTGGTCCCGAAGCTCCCGGAAGCGTTGTGAACAATGTAGAAGTTGTATTATAATAGATTTGGTGAATCGATGGCGCTCGGAAACCTGTTGAACTTGCAAAACGGAAATTAAGATCGTTTGATAATTTGATTCTTGATGCTAATTTATAATTAAAAGTCGAACCAAAATCAGAATAATTTTCATATCTAATCGCAGCATCAACCAGCCACCAATTGGTAAAATTGAATTCTACATCTGCATAAACCGCGTAAGCATTTCTATTTTTATTGGTCTTATTTTCTGGCCTGAAACCTGCAAAAACCTGAGAACTTCCTGCCAATGCTACTCCGAAGAAATCAGTTGGGTTAACTGATGTTGAAGTTTGTGGATTTCCATTCACATCATAAGCTGTGTAAGAAGCTTCCTCACCCGGATTCTCTTTGAAGTTTTCGTGACGCTGTTCTGCTCCGAAAGCAACATTTACACCTTCCAACCAATTAAATGATTTGCTGAAATCTAAATTAATGGTGTTCTGCAAAAACTGCAATCCACCAGCTTTGAAAGAATTTGGAGAGTTAAATCTTAAACTTGTATTTCCAGTATTTTCAATGGTGTAATCAAAACTATTTTGACCAAATGTATTACTGAAGTCTACATTCCATCCATCCCATTTTCCTTTGATTCCGGCAGACAAAGAAACATCCTGAATCTTAGTATGGATCTCAGGCAAATAACCGTCAATATATAAACCTGTAAATGTTCTGGCTTGGTTTGGTCTTCTATAGAATCCGCCAGAAGCACCATCACGGATTGAGTAACCACCGAATGTGTAAACCTTCCAATCGTCATTCAAAGGAACTTCAATATTCGCGAATAATTGATGGTTATTGAGTTTGGACTGGCCCACCTGCATATTAAAATCTTTTCTGGTCTGTCCTCTGTAAGCCAATTCCTGATCTGTATAATTAGCGCCTAGTAATCCCTGCAAAGCAGAAATATTTGACGCATTTTGAATACTTGACTGGAATCCGGAATCAAAATAATTCACACCTTGCGCATACTGATGAATTAGATTTACGAAATCTTGTTCACCAGCCGAGCCTTTCAGGTTATTGATGTTGCTAAAATAAGAAGACAGATTCACGCCAGCTTCTGCAGCTCTCTTCTCAATAGCATTGTAAGCATTGTAGATATTTCCGCTTTCTGTTCCAGCTCTTCTTGTTGGGTCACGGAACTGGGAAGACCAAGTCACATTATAGAAACCACCCCGTTTTCCAATCTTGTTTCCATAGTTTAAATCCAATTGAAATTGTTGTCCATCATAATTTCCAGTATGGTCATTGGCAGCTTTGGTAAGGTAACCACCATAATTCAGTTGTCCTGTCAGTTTTCCAGTGTCTCTTTTCAATTGTAAGTTCATTACGCCAGCAATCGCATCAGAACCATATTGCGCAGAGGCTCCATCTCTCAAAACCTCGATTCTTGAAAGTGCAAAAGCCGGAATTGCGTTTAAGTCTGTTCCAACAGTTCCTCTTCCAGGCGCACCGTTAACGTTAACCAAAGCCGATGTATGTCTTCTTTTTCCATTAATCAAAACCAAAGTCTGGTCCGGTCCCAAGCCTCTCAACTGTGCAGGATCCGAGTGGTCCGATCCATCAGCATTAGTCTGAATAGTTGACGTAAAAGATGGCGCAATCGTATTTAGGATCTGATTGATATTGGTTTGTGGTAAACTTTGTTGAATATCTTTCAAATTGAAAACATCCACAGGAACGGGACTATCTGTTTTTGAACGTCCTCCACTTCTGGAACCTACCAAAACAACTTCTTCAATTTGTTTATCAGAAGTAGAATCTTTTACAGGCTTCGTTTCCTGTGCTTGAGTCAGATAAATCCCGGAAAAGAAAACTACGGCTGTCGATATAACGGCTCTTTTGCTGGAATTAAACATAGTTTTTTGAATCATATTTTTAAATTTTACGTTTTATACAAAAAAGAAAACTTCTCCCAGACAAGTCTGAAAGAAGTTATATTGAGACGGCATCACAACCGCAATTAAACATTTTCAACTTATCTTTCCTTTTTTCAAAGGCTGAATGTAACACCTTACCTAATCAGCAGGTTGTTAAGACTTCAACAGGTCAGTTCCCTCGGTCTTTCTTAATAAGTATGACAGCAATTCATTATCACAGTGCAAAACTATGATAAGAATTTTTCTTCAGCAAATTTAATTCATACTAATTTGATATGATAAATATCATATTGATTTTAATTAACTGATTCAATGCTGATTGGCATAAGATTTAATTATCTAATAAAATGAAAGATTCAAAAGAAAAATATCATATCGGCTGTTCAGGATTCTATAATACAGACTGGAAAGGTTCACTTTATCCGGAAGATTCTAAGAATAAAGACTTCCTGAAATTATATTCTAAAGTCTATAACACGGTCGAAATCAACAGTACATTTTACAGAAAAGCAATAGCAAAAACGCTCCAAAAATGGAATGATGAGACGCCTGATGATTTTAATTTTTTTATTAAAATTCCAAAAACAATTTCTCATTCCGGTTATTCTGAAAGTAAAAAAGAAGAGTTTTCTGACTTTTGTAATTATATTAATGAAAATATGGGGAACAAATTAGCGGGTTTTTTAATTCAATTTCCATCATCATTTCATTGTACTGAGAACAATATTAAATGGTTAACAGAAACTTTATCTGATAAATTTTTGATTGCAGTCGAATTCCGACACGATTCTTGGTGGAATGATGAAATTTTCGATTTGTTCAAAAAACACCAATGGATTTTCTGCGGTGTTAGTTTTCCTGGAAAAATCCCGGAAGATGTAATTGTTACCAATTCTAAAATCGGATATTATCGTCTTCACGGGAAACCGATTCTTTATAAATCGCTTTATTCAGAAGAATTTTTAGATAATCTGGTTAAAGAAATCAAAGCTAAAAATCAAGAATTTTATATTTACTTTAATAACACTTGGGGAACTTCTGCCATAGAAAATTCATTATATTTAAAGAAAATTTTAGATTAAAATGAAAAAACTGGTTGTACTTTCCGGTGCAGGAATTTCGGCAGAAAGTGGGATAAAAACATTCCGAGATTACAATGGACTTTGGGAAAATCATCGCATTGAAGACGTAGCTTCTCCGGAAGGTTTTGCTCGAAATCCGCAATTGGTTTTGGATTTTTATAATGCCAGAAGACAACAATTGAAAGAAGTAGAACCCAATGCGGCGCACAAATTGCTTGCAGAATTGGAGGATTTTTTCGATGTTCATATTATTACTCAGAATGTAGATGACCTTCACGAAAGAGGCGGTTCCACCAAAATCATTCATCTTCACGGCGAATTGACAAAAGCAAAATCTGTAAACGAAAACAGCAAAATCATTGATTATATTGATGATATCAAGGTTGGAGATTTACACCCGGACGGCTCACAACTTCGCCCGCACATTGTTTGGTTTGGCGAGATGGTTCCGGAGATGGATAATGCGATTGATATTGCTTCTCAGGCAGATTTATTTTTGGTCATTGGAACATCTATGCAAGTTTATCCGGCTGCATCGGTTATCCGATATGTTCCTGAACATTGTGAAATTTTCGTCATCGACCCCAATATGGAAAATCCAAATGCTTTCACAAAAAATGACAACCATTTCAAAACTTCTGCAACGGAAGGAATGAAACAGTTGAAGGAAATTTTAATCAAAAAATATAAATAAAACCACAAAAGGCACAAAAGTTTTTTGATGCAATCAATATTTTAATAAAAAAGGGTTAACAAAAGACTTATTTAACTTTAATCTCATAAAATCAAGTATGTCTTTTGTAACTTTTGTGGTTAATCAATAAAATATACAAACTATGCAGGTAGAAATCAGAAAACTAAACATCGATGATTATGATGACTTGGCAGAAGCAATGCAAAAAGCTTATCCCGATATCGATGATAATGTCTGGAGCAAACGGAATATCCAGAAGCTGACTTCCATCTTTTCAGAAGGTCAAATCTGTATTACAGTTGATGGGAAATTGGCTGCTGCAGCATTATCCATTATTGTTCAATACGAATTGTACGGTGACCAGCATACTTACCAGGAAATTACCGGAAACGAATCATTCAACACACATACAAATGTCGGAAATGTTCTTTATGGCATCGAGGTTTTTGTTGATCCGGAATTCCGTGCATTGAGACTAGGGAGAAGATTGTATGATGCCAGAAAAGAACTCTGCGAAATATTGAATTTAAAATCCATCATCATCGGTGGAAGAATTCCGAATTATCATCTTTACAGCAAAGAATTATCGCCCAGAGAATACATCACCAAAGTTAGAAATAAAGAAATTTACGACCCTGTTTTAAGTTTCCAGATTGGAAATAATTTTTCTCCGGTTAAAATTCTAAAAGGTTACCTGAAAGGCGATTCCGAATCAGAAGAATATGCGGTTCTGTTGCAATGGAACAATATCTATTACACAGCGAAGAAAAATACAATGCAGGATAGCGTGATTCGGCTTGGTTTGGTCCAATGGCAGATGAGACCGTTAAAGGATTTGGAGGATTTTTACAAACAAGTCGAGTTTTTTGTAGATGCAGTTGCAGGTTATCAGTCGGATTTTTGTTTGTTCCCGGAATTATTCAACACACCGCTACTCGCACCTTTCAATCATATGAATGAAAGGGAATCAATGGAGAAACTGTCTGAATTAACCGAAGAAATCAAAGAAAAAATCTCTGAATTTGCGGTGAGTTACAATGTGAATATCATTTCCGGAAGTATGCCGATTTTGGAAGAAGGGAAGTTGTATAATGTAAGTTATCTTCTACACAGAGACGGAAAAATTGACGAATACCGAAAAGTTCACATCACACCAAATGAAAAGAAATATTACGGAATGACTGGTGGTAACGAAATCAAGGTTTTCGATACAGATTGCGGAAAAATCGGTGTCATTATTTGTTATGATGTTGAGTTTCCAGAATTACCAAGATTGCTGGCTGACCAAGGAATGAAAATATTGTTTGTTCCTTACCTTACAGACACCCAAAATGCTTACACAAGAGTTAGACATTGCGCTGCCGCAAGAGCCATCGAAAATGAATGTTATGTTGCCATTGCAGGATGTGTCGGGAATCTTCCGGGTGTGAATAATATGGACATTCAGTACGGGCAGGCGACGGTTTTCACACCTTCGGATTTTGCTTTTCCATCCAATGCTATAAAAGGCGAAGCTACACCGAATACGGAAATGACGATTATTGTGGATGTTGATCTTAATTTATTAAAAGAACTTCATTACAATGGCGCTGTGAAAACAATGACCGATAGAAGACAAGATTTATATGATGTGATCTTGAGAAATCAGATTTAATTTTTTGAGGTATTTAACTTCAATCAGATTTAATCATCTAATTTTGTAAAAAATATATTTAATGAAAAAGAACTATTTAATTGCTGCAGGATTACTATTTTCAATTTCTACACAAGCACAGCTCGGTGACCTCTTAAAAGTAGTTAAAGACAAAACAGGTGTTGACCTCAGCCAGGTCAAAACTTCCAACCCTACATCTACTAATACAACAACAACCACGAATTCCAATATCAATCTTGGTAATCTTACCCAGACCGAAATTTCATCTGGTCTGAAACAAGCTTTGAATCTTGGCGTAACAGAAGGTGTCAAAAAATTGGGAGTGACCGACGGGTTTTATAAAAATGAACTGGTAAAAATTCTGATGCCGGAAAAATTGAGAAAAATTGATACGACTTTAAGAACTCTCGGTTTAGGCAGTTTAGCAGACAAGGGTGTAAAATTACTGAACAGAGCTGCGGAAGATGCCGTAACAGAAGCTACTCCGATCTTTGCGAATGCGATTACGTCTATGACAATTACCGATGCGAAAAATATTCTTTTAGGAAGTAATAACGCCGCGACTAATTATTTACAAACCAAAACTCAAAGTCAGCTTTTCACAGCGTTTCAGCCGAAAGTTCAGGCTTCTTTAGGAAAAGTTGGAGCAGATACGGTTTGGAAGAATATTATTTCAAAATACAATACGTTGACCGGACAAACAGTAACGACCGATTTAAACGAATATGTAACCACAGAAACCATCAACGGAGTTTTCAAAATGGTGGCTGAAAAAGAAACAGGAATCAGAAACAATGCTGCGCTTAGAACGACTTCACTTTTGGAGAAAGTTTTTGGAGCGGTGAAGAAGTAAGAGAGTTTGAGAATTTCAGAGCTAGCTGGAGAGAAAAATTAAAATTCGCAGAGTGTTCACTTTGCGAATTTTTTCATTTATTAATGATTCTTTCGTAATTATTTAGAACTGCATCTCCGGAATTTCTCCTTCAATAATTAATTCCGCTTCTGTTGCTTTTACAATATCTTCAACCGAAATTCCCGGCGCTCTTTCCAGAAGCTTGAAACCTTTATCTGTGATTTCCATAACCGCTAGTTCAGTGACTACTTTTTTGACACAATTAACACCCGTCAAAGGGAGCGTACATTGTTTCAGAATTTTGGATTCTCCGGCTTTGTTCACGTGCATCATTGCTACGATTATATTTTCTGCCGATGCCACCAAATCCATTGCGCCACCCATTCCTTTCACCATTTTTCCAGGAATTTTCCAGTTGGCAATATCGCCGTTTTCGGAAACTTCCATTGCACCAAGAATTGTCAAATCCACTTTTTGACTTCTGATCATACCAAAACTGAAAGCCGAATCAAAAAAAGAACCGCCTGGAAGAATCGTGATAGTCTGCTTTCCTGCGTTAATCAAGTCAGCATCTTCTTCGCCTTCGAAAGGAAATGGCCCCATTCCCAAAACACCATTTTCACTCTGGAATTCCACCGAAATATCCTCCGGAACATAGTTGGCCACCAAAGTCGGAATCCCGATTCCAAGGTTGACATACATCCCGTCTTTCACTTCTCTTGATATGCGTTGTGCGATTTGTTCTTTTGTCAGCATAGTAAAATCTTATACCGCAATATATCAATATTTCATCTCATAGAAAAATGCTTTTTTGCCGATACAAATTATTATTAAAAACTATCGGATTTATATCAGTAATTTTGCAGTCAACAATTATGAAAACATTATTACATTACCTCAAACCACACAAATGGCTGATTATCGTCTCGTTGGTTTTAGCCGCTATAAATCAGGTATTTTCATTATTTGCGCCAGCAATTACAGGAAATATTCTCGACCAATTGGTAACACATCCACACTTTTTCGACAAAGAAAAATCGATTCCCAGAAATCTGAATCAATTTCTTTACGGAACCGATATTTATCACGGTGCATTTTACTTTTTAGCTTTGCTTGTTGGAACTGCGATGGTCAGCCGAATAGCGAAAGCGTTCCAAGATTATGCTGTGAATGTCATTACGCAGAAATTCGGAGCTAATATTTTCACGGACGGTTTGCAGCATTCTATGGCGTTGCCTTATCAGGAATTCGAGGACCAGAGAAGCGGTGAAACGTTGTCGATTCTGACTAAAGTAAGAGAAGATTCGGTGAAGTTTATTACGAATTTCATCAATGTGTTTTTTGGAATTTTGGTAAGTATTATTTTCGTTTCAGTCTATGCAATTAGACTGCATTGGTCGATAATGCCGGTTTATATTGTCGGGATTTTCCTGATTGCATTTGTCACGAATCTTTTAAGTAAAAGAATCAAAAATATTCAGAAAACCATTGTTATCGAAACTACAAGTCTGGCTGGAAGCACTACCGAAAGTTTAAGAAACATAGAAATTGTAAAAAGTTTAGGTTTGACCAAACAGGAAATCAACCGTCTGAATAATAATACTTATAAAATCCTAGGACTCGAACTGAAGAAAGTAAAAAGTATCCGTTCATTGAGTTTCATTCAGGGAACGATGGTCAATTTTCTTCAGCAGTTGATTACTTTGACACTTTTATATTTGATTTTCAGAGATGTTGTAACTCCGGGACAATATCTTTCATTGATGTTTTATGGATTTTTCATTTTCGGTCCGATGCAGGAAATAGGAAATATCATCATTTCTTATCGTGAGGCCGAAGCTTCTTTGAAGAACTTTGATAACCTGATGAAAAAACCTGTGGAAGAAAAACCGCATACACCAAAACAAATTGGTTCAATCAATGAGCTGGAGTTCAAGCACGTTTCTTTCAAACATCAATCCGCTCAGTATAAAGCATTGAATAACATTTCGTTCGATGTCAAAAATGGAGAAACCATTGCGTTTGTTGGACCGAGTGGTTCCGGAAAAAGTACATTGGTAAAATTACTTGTTGGATTATACAGACCTCAAGAAGGGAATATTTTCTATAATCAAATTAATGGAAAAGAATTTGACTTTGATGAACTGAGAAATCAAATCGGATTTGTAACTCAGGACACACAACTTTTTGCAGGAACAATCAAAGAAAATCTTCTTTTCGTCAATCCTAACGCCAGCGAAGAAGACATCGAATTAGCATTGAAGAAATCAAGCACTAAAACTTTACTCGAACGCGCTGAAAAAGGAATCGAAACTGTCATTGGCGAAGGTGGACTGAAATTAAGTGGTGGCGAAAAACAAAGAATTGCGATTGCAAGAGCATTACTCAGAAAACCAAACTTATTGATTTTTGATGAAGCGACTTCCGCTTTGGACAGTATTACCGAAGAAGAAATCACTTCAACCATCAAAGATATTTCACAACAAAAAGAACAAATTACAGTTCTAATTGCGCACAGGTTAAGTACGATTATGCACGCAGACCGAATTTATGTTTTGGAACGTGGACAAGTTATAGAAACAGGTTCACACGAAAACCTGATTGCGGAAAAAGGTTTGTATTATGCTATGTGGAGACAGCAGATTGGGGAGAGGAAAAATTGAAAATCATTTTAAATATAGATACTTTTTATTTTTATAATATTTTTACAGTTAAACTAGATAAGCTATGATATATCAAATTTTTAATGAAACAACATCCTCATATATTGAAGAAAAAAAAAGAATATGGAAATACAGAATTTGCTATAAAATTCAAAAACGATTTTGTCACAAAAGTCGAAAATAGTATAATAAATCCTAAACAATATAAAGTAAAGTCATCAGTCGGAGGCGGAAACTGGGCAAATATCCCTTGGATTGCAATTTTTGACAAACTAATAACTGAATCTGCACAAGATGGATATTATCCTGTATATCTTTTCAGAGAAGATATGAGCGGCTTTTATTTATCTCTAAATCAAGGAGTAACTAAAGTTGCTAAAACTTATAAAAAAAATAAAAGACAAGTTTTAAAAGTACGAGCAGAAAACTTCAGAGCGAAATTAAATGTAAGAGAAGATTTTTCTTTACAGGAAATTAATTTAAGAATTTCAAATTCGCAACAATCATCAAAACTTTATGAGTTCGGAAATATTTATGCAAAATATTATGACAGCAGAAATATTCCCAATGATCAAGCTCTTGTGGAGGACTTAAACTATATTTTAAATCTATATCAAGAATTAATTTATAATGATAATGATGAAATTCAGGATATATCTTCAAAAATTTTTGAAATTAAAAAATTAAAATATCATTTACGTGTTGAGCGTAATTCTAGAATATCCAAATTAGTCAAAGACAAAAAAGGCTATATTTGCGAAGCTTGTAGTTTTGATTTCGAAAATAAATATGGAAGCTTAGGTAAAGATTACATTGAAGCTCATCATCTTTCACCAATCTCTACATTAGAACCTGGAAAAATTGAAATGGATTTAGTTGATGATTTTGCAGTTTTATGTAGTAATTGTCATCGAATGATTCATCGTCTTGATAATCCAAGCAACTTGGAAGAATTAAAAAAAATGATAAAAAATTGTAACAAAACAACTACTCTCTCTTCCTCACAGTCCTCTGTTCAATCCTTTTCTCATAATTCTCACCTTGAAAAATCCGTTGAACCATAATTCCAGGAATATGGATTTCGTTTGGGTCTAATTGCCCTGGTTCTACCAACTCTTCCACTTCTGCAATGGTAATTTTTCCGGCTCCAGCCATTGGAAAATTAAAATTACGAGCCGAACCTTTGAAAATCAAATTTCCTGCGTGGTCGCCTTTCCAGGCTTTTACGATGGAGAATTCAGCGTTGTAAGCGTGTTCTAAAATGTGTGGTTTTCCATTGAAATCTTTGACTTCTTTACCTTCCGCAACTTCGGTTCCGAATCCTGCTGGTGTATAAAATGCAGGAATCCCAGCTTGTGCTGCTCTACATTTTTCGGCAAGCGTTCCTTGAGGTGTCAACTCTACTTCTAATTCTCCGGATAACATCTGTCTCTCAAATTCGGCGTTTTCTCCAACATAGGAAGAAACCATTTTCTTGATTTGTTTTTTCCGCAGCAATAATCCTAAACCGAAATCATCAACGCCTGCGTTATTGGAAATGCAAGTCAGATTATTTACATTTTTCTTTACCAATTCTGAAATACAATTCTCCGGAATCCCGCAAAGCCCGAATCCGCCAAGCATTATCGTCATTCCGTTTTCTATATCTTTTACCGCTTCCTGAGCGTTTTTGACTCTTTTATCAATCATAAAACTGAGTTTTCTTTTGTTCAATTTGTTGGTTTATAAATATAGAAAAATCCCTTTATTAGAAGAAAGAAAATAGAGAAAAGATGAGAGACTTTAGATTCTTGAATCAATCACCACAAAAGTCACAAAAGAAATAGCTATGTAATTGGCAAATTTCTTCAAATATAATAGGCTTCGACTCCGCTCAGCCTGACAATTTTAAAAACCTTCGAAAACCCCAGGCTGACAGAAGCGATTAGTATTAGATATGTTACACAGAGCTGAGTCGAAATGTTTAAAAATTGAATTGAAAACGTAGAATCTTACGCAGCCCGACTTGAGTGGAAATCCTTTTTTGCTTGTACTTAAGTTCTTTTTAATCTGAAATCGTTTTGCAAAAAAGATTGACTTCGTCGAACCACTTCGTTAGGTTTGGGAACGGAAGGCGGAAATAGCTGCCCAAATTATTAGTCATAAAAAAAGCCATACACCAAAATGTATGACTTTTCCCTAACAATTTTAAACTTTTATCGGTTGTCTATGGTAACGCTCACCGGCATTACATAAGATGATGCTACCATTTTTTGACTCAATTTGTCCATATCTACTTTGTAGATGAGGTGTGACAATACGTTCTCGATTTCTTTGCTCACGTTTTTGCAGTCGCCGTTGGCATGAACGTTGGTGATTTTACCTTCTTCCGAAAGACTGAATCTAACATCGGAATTCACCACGCCTTCTTTGTAATCTTGGTTTGTGAAGTCGAAATTATCCTTCAGCAATTTTCTTAATTCACCGAAACCGTCTCCGGAATTAATGAAAACTTCCTGTATCTTGTTGTCTGTCGTTTGAGCTTTTACTAAGTTTAGCGTTCCTAAAAATCCAAATAAAAATATTGATAACGCTAGCATTTTCTTGTCCATAATCAATTGATTTTAAGTTATTACTTATCTAATGTTACGACAAAGTTACATAAAATTTACAATCAGTTAATATTAAATTAACATTGAGAGTGAAAATTTAACATTTGGAATCTAGAAAAAAATTAAATATTATAAACAAGGTAAGCCTAAAAGATCCATTTCTGAACTCCAAAGCATTTTTATTTTTCCCTGTGGATCAACTTCAAAAACAGCACGTTCAGGGAATTGACAATCTGAACCGGAATTTTTGTTATACCATTTGAAATCATCGTAAAAAGTGAAATACAAATTATTGTAATTAGAAAAAATAATGGGATTGTATTTTCCAACTCCGTACATCGTTTCTGTACTTTCTTTTGCCGCAAACTTCTTGATCTTTGTATTAATTCCAGAATTGTCATTGTTATAATTCAGAGGAATCTCTTTCTCAGAAGCAATTAGAGGATTTCCACTTATCTTTTGATTAAAATCCAAAATGTATGCGATATAATCGTTTCCGCAGTCGTTGGATTGAAAAACGACTTTTTTTATTTTACACAGCTGTCCAGATTTTGTCCCATAAACGAACAAACTGTCTTTCATCTTTTTCCTGAAGACATTTTCAAATCTCTTGTTATAAATCAATCTGTCGATATGCAAGGTGTCATAATATTTATAATCTTTCATATCTTTTCCATAGATCCACGGCAGAGAATCCTTCTTTAAGAAATCTTCGTACTCTTTAGATAATGGCAAATCTCGGTTGTCAAACTGAACCGGAATGCAGATTGCGAAATCTTTGTCCGTCAACTGATAAACCCCAAAAACTGAATTTTTATCGAATTCATATTTTTTTTCGCTTATCACTTTATCTTCTATTTTCGTTGGAAGATTCTTTGAAACAATTTCTTTTTTCTGACACGAAACGAAAACTAAACAGATTATTATTTGTATAAAATATTGCTTCATTTGTATTTTATTTAATGATTTAAAAATAAAAAAGGATTCTGAAATTTCAAAATCCTTGATGTCTATTTATTTGTTTTGTCCCGGAGCAAAGGGCTTTGCAGACTTGGTTCCGTAGATTTTTTTAGCTTGTCCCGGCGGCATTGGTTTGGCACCGTGTCTTGGATGTTTTGGCGGCTTCGGCGGTCTTGGTGGCACTGCACAAGCGACAAAACTTAAAGAAAAAATAATTGTTGCCAAATAAAATTTAAATGATTTCATAACTGCTTTTTTTTACAGAATGACAAATCTGATACCAATTATAATTTTTGTTTCAACTATGGATATTTTTCCCAGTTTCTTTCTTCTAGATTAATCCGTTTTTGGATTTCCTCAAAAGAAATTTTGGAATCAAAAAGTTCTATTAATTGCTTTACTTTTTTTGCTGTGTTAGAATTTGGATTTTCTTTGATGAATCTTCTAAATTCCATTTTGTTTTCTTCATTCAAACCATAATTAGTTTCACCAACAATGTTAAAAGTTGAAGTATTATCCAAGCCGAAAAGATAATCGTGTAAGTAATTATTATAAAATTCTTTAGCATTAGAAACCAAAGGACTTTTTGGATATTTTTTGACAAAATTTTCCCAGAATATGGTTCTGTTTCCTAATTCTTTCCAAGAGATATTAAGAGCTGCATCGCCTTGATACAAAACTTCTTCTTCCTTCGACAACTGATAAATATAAGTTTCGTAGTCTGCAGTTACCTTACCTTTGAAAATCGAATAATAATGATTGGGCAACGATCGGATTTCCGTATAACCCTCACCAATATCCCAAAACTCAAGATCTGCTTTTTCAAGTTCGGATTTAAGTTTTTTCACATTTTCGGGAAACTTATAACTATCGCTTCCAGAATCGTAATAATTAACATATTCTTCTAAAATTTTGCTCTCAGCATTATTTAGACAAGCAATATATTGATTACGGATTTTAGAATAATCATCATACAATTTATCGTTCTGTTCCGGTAAATTATTGGCCGTTTCTTTTTCCGTTTTCTTCTGATACCACTGAAATGCGAGAACATAATCTCGAGTCGTATTCTTTGCCGAACAAGCTGTATCAATTGGTTTAAAAGATTCTTCTTTAGAGCCCACAGCTGAAATTGTATCGCTAACAACTAAGTTCTCAGAAGTTTTTGTTTCTTCTTTTTTGCAAGAAAACATCACTGAAAAAACCAGTAGAAATTTTAAGCTGTTTTTGATCTTATTATTCATTTCTAAAGTTCTTTTTTCAAAAACTTAGCCGTCAGACTTTTCTTAGATTTGATAATCTCTTCTGGTGTTCCTTCTGCAATGATTTGTCCGCCGTGTTTTCCACCTTCTGGTCCAACGTCGATTATATGGTCAGCGAGTTTGATCACATCCATATTATGTTCGATAATGATGAAGGAATTGCCCAAATCCACCAACTGTTCAATAGCTTCCATCAAAATTTTGACATCCTCGAAATGAAGTCCTGTTGTTGGCTCATCTAAAATATAAAGTGTGTTTCCAGTCTGTTTTTTGGAAAGTTCGGTTGCTAATTTCACACGTTGCGCCTCTCCTCCACTCAAAGTTGTGGATTGTTGTCCGATTGTGATATAGCCCAAACCAACATCTTTCAGGGTTTTCACTTTGTTAAAGATTTTCGGAATTGGCTGGAAGAATTCTACCGCTTCGTTAATTGTCATATCGAGAACATCAGAAATCGATTTTCCTTTATAACGAACTTCCAGTGTTTCTCGGTTGAAACGTTTCCCGTGGCAGGTTTCGCAATGGACATAAACATCCGGAAGGAAATTCATTTCAATGACTTTCAAACCGCCGCCCTGACAGGTTTCACATCTTCCGCCTTTTACATTGAAAGAAAAACGTCCGGCTTTGTACCCGCGGATTTTACTTTCCGGTAATTCAGCAAAAAGGTTTCTAATATCTGTGAACATCCCCGTATAAGTCGCAGGATTGGAACGTGGTGTTCTTCCGATTGGACTTTGATCAACATCTACGATTTTGTCGATATTATCAATACCTTCGATACTTTTGTATGGCAAAGGTTCCTGGATGGCTCTGTAAAAATGACGATTCAGAATCGGGTACAAAGTTCCGTTGATCAACGATGATTTTCCACTTCCCGAAATTCCTGAAACGACAACTAACTTCCCAAGTGGAATCTCCAGCGTTACATTTTTCAAATTATTTCCAGTCGCACCTTTCAGAACAATTGATTTTCCGTTTCCAGCTCTTCTTTCAGCAGGAATCTCGATTTTACGTTTTCCCGTGATATAATCGGCTGTAATGGTGTTAGCTTTGGTAATATCTTTCGGATTACCTTGCCAAAGAATTTCGCCACCGAATTTTCCCGCCTTTGGACCAATATCCAAAACGTGGTCGGCTTCCAGAATCATATCTTTGTCGTGTTCCACAACCAAAACCGAATTTCCGATGTCGCGCAATTCTTTCAGAGATTTAATTAATCTTTCGTTATCACGTTGATGCAATCCGATTGAAGGTTCATCCAAAATGTAAAGGACATTTACCAACTGAGAACCAATCTGAGTTGCTAAACGAATACGCTGAGATTCTCCTCCAGAAAGTGTTTTTGAGCTTCTGCTGAGACTCAGATAATCCAAACCGACATCCAAAAGGAACTGTAATCTGGTTTCGATTTCTTTTAGAATTTCGTGAGCAATTAATTTATTTTTATCACTGAATTTATCCTTAACATCCGCCAACCAATCTTTGAAATCCAACAAAGACAATCCGTTAACTTCTGCTATATTTTTTCCATCGATCTTAAAACTTAAACTTTCCTGACGAAGACGTGCGCCTTTACAAGTCGGACAAGTTTCTTCGGTTGTGAAATTTCGTTCTACCAAAACCGCATCGTAGTTTTCTCTCTCTTCAACAATTTCTTCAAGGATTTTCACTAAACCTTCGAAATTGATTTTGATTTTTTTCGAGATTCCGGCATGTTTCAGTTCTTTTGTAATATCACTGCTGTAACCGTAATAGATGTATTCCAAAGCTTCTTTCGGAATATCTTTAAAGGGCGTTGTCAATCCTAAATCAAAAACTTCAAGTATCGATTTGATCTGAGACAGAATCCATTTGTTGGATTTGATTTGTTCTAAAGGCAACAATGCACCTTGGTTAATTGATAATTTATCATTTTCAACAAAATAATCCGTATTGACTTTTTTTATGGTTCCAAGACCCTTACAAGTCTCGCAATGACCTTTTGGAGAATTGAAAGAAAAGGTGTTTGGTTCTGGTAAAGCCAAGGAATCTCCTGTAGAATCATCCATCAAACTCTTACTGAAAAAGTGAACTTCATCCTGTCCCATTTCCTGAATCGCAATGATTCCTTCTCCCATTTCCAAAGCCGTTTTCAGCGATTTTGACATTCTGGCTTCAGAAGCATTTTCGCCAATGATCCAACGATCAATCACCACTTCGATGTCGTGCGTTTTGTAACGGTCAAGTTTCAAATCGTATTCGATGTCCTGCAAGACACCATCTATTCTGGCTTGTGAATAACCTTTTTTGGAAAGGTGAATGAATAACTCGTGGTAATGTCCTTTTCTCGAACGCACAACCGGAGCCAGCAGATAAACTTTTTTCCCTTTGAAGTTATCTTTAATGGTTTCCAGAATTTGTTCCTCGGTATAACTTACCAAACGTTTTCCTGAACTCAATGAATAAGCATCCGAAACTCTTGCAAACAAAAGTCTCAAAAAATCATACAATTCCGTAATGGTTCCAACGGTTGAACGTGGATTTTTGTTCGTCGTTTTTTGTTCGATGGCGATAACCGGCGATAAACCTTCGATTTTATCAACATCCGGACGTTCCAATCCGCCCAAAAACTGTCTTGCATAAGCCGAAAAAGTTTCGATGTAACGGCGTTGCCCTTCAGCAAAAATCGTATCAAAAGCCAAAGAAGATTTTCCGCTTCCGGAAAGTCCTGTGATAACAACCAATTCGTTTCTTGGGATTTTTACGGATATATTCTTGAGATTGTGTTCTCTAGCACCGTAAACTTCGATAAAGTCCTGATTATCTTTCATTGAAAAGTCTCATTCTGGGAAAACGCAAAAATACGGAAATTAACTCGTTTTTTAATCATCGCAAAGGCGCCAATTTTTGAAAATTAATAAAACTTAAAAAGACGCAAAGTTTACCTTGGCAACTCTTAACAATTATAAAAATTAAAATATTTTGCGTCTTTGCGATAAAAATCAAACATAAGTTTAATAATATTTAACAATGTTTTTTAGGGAATAAAACTTGAGCTAAAACTATCTTTGCAACTTGAAATAATAAAAAAAAATGAAACGTATTTTATCAAGATTCACATTCGCAATTTGTGTTTTATCATCACTCTACTCTTTTGCGTGGGGATTGACAGGACACAGGATTGTAGCGGAAATAGCACAACATCACTTGAGTTCCAAAGCTCAACGAAATATCAAAAAATTATTTGGAGAACAGAAAATGGCTTACTACGCCAACTGGCCGGATTTCATCAAATCCGATACAACAGGTGTTTGGAAAGAAACTTCGTCTTGGCATTATGTCAACATCAATCCACAGAAGAATTTTCAACAGTTTAGAGATTCTTTATTGGTTCAGAAATCTCCGAATCTTTACACTCAAATCAGAATTTTATCTGATAAAATCAAAGACAAAAATGTTTCTGATAAAGATAAAAAAGAAGCTTTGATTTTCCTGATTCACTTGGTAGGAGATCTTCATCAGCCGTTGCACGTTGGAAGAGCGGAGGATTTGGGAGGAAATAGAATCAATCTGACTTATTTTGGACAAAACACTAATCTGCATTCCCTTTGGGACTCCAAATTGGTTGATGACCAAAAATATACTTATACAGAATTTGCGAATCTTCTGGACATCAAATCCAAAGATGAAGTGAAACAAATCCAGAGCGGAACATTAGAAGAATGGTTATTTGACAGCCACAAAATTGCTAATTCAATCTATTATCAAACTCCTAAAGATTCCAAATTGAGTTATAATTACAATTATCGTTTTGAATCCACACTTGAAAGACAGTTGCTTTACGGCGGATTGCGATTAGCGAAAGTGTTGAATGATATTTTCGGATAGAATCAGAAGTTTAGTTCTGAATATATTTAAATTTTTAAATTCTCGCAGATTTTATAGATTTAGCAGATTATAATTAATAAAAAATCTGTAAAATTTGCTCAATCAGCGAGAGATTATTTAACAAGTCCAATTCCAAAAGGTTATTGGACTTTTTTATTTGATTAGTTTTCAAGATTTGTTGATACAATCTTAGTCCAACTTTTTAATCATCCAAAGATTACAACCGGAATGTCCGGAATTTCCCAAAGCTTTTTCCAAATATCGAAATCCTTGCTTTTCGTAAATGGAAACAGCTTTGCTGAATTCTGGTAAACTTTCCAGATAAACTTGTTGATAGCCTAATTCTTTTGCTTTTTCAACACATTTTTCCATTAATAACTTTCCGATTCCTTTTCCTCTGGCTTCTTTTGTAAGATAAAACTTGACAAGCTCTGTCGTATTTTCAGGAAGATTTTCTGTTGGAAAAATACCGCAACAACCTAAAATCAAACCATTTTCTTCGGCAACAAATAAAGCTGATTTCCCAGTCTGAAATAATGAATACAAATCATCCGTAGTTGGGTCAGAATAAACTGTTCCATTGGTACAACTTACTTCAAAATCGTGAAAAGAAGTTCTGATAATCTTTGCGAGTATCTTGTTATCTTCTTTCTTATTTTCTCTAATTATTATTGACATTCTAATATTTATTTTAAATCAACCAAGGATATTTGTGGAAAATCCCATCGAAAAGCATTGCTAAAATCCCGAAGAAAATCCATAATCTTAGGAGATTCAAAGATTTGAATTTATCATTTTTTTGATTTCGAAACAACATAAAAACAGTTCCTATAATAACAAATATAGTTGCTAAAAAGTACCAAGCCATTATATTTTTGAATCCGATGCCAACACTCAGAATCACAGAAATTGCAAAGGTAATGATTAATAAAATTAATAAAATTGACCTTGTGTTTTGAAACCCCAATCTGTTAGCGATTGTATCATAGCCGAACATTTTATCAGCATTTTTTGTTAATGTATCTTTTATAACGTCAATAATAAACAACATCAGAAAAAGAAAAATCGCCAGAAATAAAATCTTGAGCGAAAATGTCTGGTAATAAATCAACATCCCGAAAAACGGATAAAGCGTTAACGACACAAAAGTGAAATTGTTAAGAACAATAATTTTGCTGAGTTTGTGACTGTAAAACCACATCAAAAACTGATAAATCAGAAAGAAAATAAAAACTCTATGCGACACAAAAAATGCCAATCCAAGTGACAAGGCGTTCAAAACAATATAAGCTGTGAGAAAATATTTTTCTTTCAAAAAGTTCTGCAATCTGAAACGGAAAGGCTTTGTAACCTGGTCTTTTTCTTTGTCATAAAACCGATTGATAATGCCACCAGCTAAAATGCTAAGAACGGAACAAATGATAATGGAGTGAACTTTGTAATCGAAGACAAAATTCCTGAAACTTTCTTCTCTATTAAATAGGAAAAACGTGGAAACATAGAGCGCAAAAGTAAGCAGAACCGCCACAAAAAAACGAGCACCCAAAAGAAAACCCATCAACTGAGAAATACGGTAGAGAGCATTTCGTGAAGTCGGTTTTGCTTCGTTTGTCATTGTTATTATTGCACTTAAACATTTCGACTCCGCTCAATGTGACAACGCTAATGCTAACTATAATTTAGAGCTGTCAGTCTGAGCGGAGTCAAAGACTTAGTTATATAAATTCGATTAAAATCTGTAAATCACTTCTTTGTGGAATCCCTCCAACATCTCTTCCGCTTTTGCATAATCTTTTGCAAAACCAAGGATATAACCGCCGCCTCCGCTTCCGCAAAGTTTAAGATAATAGGCGTTTGAATCCAGACCTTTTTTCCAAACATTGAAAAGATTTTCCGGAATCATCGGGCGGAAATGTTCGTAAGCCCAGACGGATAATTTCTTCAGATTACGGAAAAACGGATTCATATCTTTTTTCAGGAAAGCGTCGATACAAGCATTATTGTAACGGATAAATTCTTCTTTCAAAGTCTTACGGAAACCCTCATTCTTCAATTTTTCAAAGAAAATCTGAATCATTGGTCCTGTTTCGCCGGTAACACCAGAATCAATCAAAAAAATAGCGCCTTTGCCCAATTCTTCTTTCGGGATAGCCACTTTGTCCACACTTTCTTTGCTTTCTATCAGAATCGGAAGGTTCATAAAGCAAATTAACGGATCGATTCCTGAACTTTTTCCGTGGAAATAACTTTCCAATTGTCCGAAAATTACTTTCAAATCTTTCAGTTCGTCTTTTGAAATCGTTTCAGGATTTCTTTTGATAACAGAATATTTTTCGAAAATTGCAGCTACCAAAGCGCCAGAACTTCCAACGCCGTAACCTTGGGGAATATTAGAATCAAAGAACAAACCTTTTGCAATATCTGATTGGAACGATTTAACATCCAGTTGATAGTCGGAAGGTAATTCTAAATCTGAAAGATAATGGGAATATTTTTCCAGAGATTGATTAGATTTTTTTTCAAAATCATTATCCAGATCTGAGAATTTCAAGGTTCCTTTATAAAAACTGTAAGGTAAAGTAAGTCCCTGAGAATCCTCAATAATGCCGTACTCACCGAACAAAAGAATTTTTGCGTAAAATAAAGGGTTGTTCATATCGTGTTTTGATATTGCAAATTTACAAAATATTTTCTTTCAAAAATTATCAATTTTAATACCGAAAATTTAAATTTCTATTAATTAATCAAAATTAATCTTTGGGAGGAAATAATTTCAGAAAACCTTCATAAACACTTTTATGCAAAATGGTCGCGTGGTCATCGTCGGTCATTAACTTATATTCTAATTTTAAATTCTTTTTCCCGGAATTTTTAAGAATCTGATATAATCCGTCCGCTTCTTTTACCATCATCGGATGTTCCTGCTTCCCGACAGAAATATAAACGAATCGCTCGTCATCTTTCTGTTGAGTAATCAATTTTGCTGCATTATTATAAAGACTTTCGTTGTCCCACCAAAGACTCGGACTGATAATGAAATAGTGCGTGAAAAGCTGTGGCTTATTCAACAAAATTTCTGTTGCTACCAATCCGCCTAATGATTGTCCAATGATATATTTAGTTTTATCGGTGTTATAATTTTTATCGATGTATGGTTGTAATTCTTGCTCAACAAACTGAATGAATTTATCCGAATGTCCAGTAGTAGGATAATCTTGCTGTAAATCTTTCAAATCTGTGTGAAATGTAAAATCTCTTTTTCTATCAACATTTTCAATCCCGACAACAATAAAATCGGGCATCTTGAACGATAAATTGAAAAACTGCTGAAGTCCGACCAAATGAAGAAAATCTTCGTTCATACTTCCGTCCAATATATACACCACAGGATAAGATTTGGTCTTATCATAATTCTGTGGAAGATAGATATTCAGGATTCTTTTTTCTTTCAGAACTTCAGATGTCAATGTTACTTTTTGACCGATTTTCAAATCCTCAACGATTGGTTTTTGGGCATTTAAAATCGAAAAAAGAAATAAAAATGCGAAACTTAATACTTTCAAAAACGTAGTTATTTAGTATTATTTTTAACCTTAAGAAAACGGATGAATATCAATCCTAAAGCAAAGAAAATACTCATTGATAATGCTGCGAATCGCATATTATTGTAATGTTCAATCAATGTTGCAAAGATGAATGTTCCAAGAATAATCGCCAATTTTTCTAATACATCATAGAAACTGAAATACGTTGTATTGTCCATAGAATCTGTTGGAAGCAATTTGGAATAAGTTGACCTAGACATCGCCTGCAAACCTCCCATTACCAAGCCAATTACAGCGGCAACTCCGTAGAATTGATATTCAACATTCGGATTTTCTTTATTAAGGTAGTAAGCTGCAAGACAAGCTCCAATCCACATCGCTACAGTAATGCTGATGACATTTTTGTTTCCGATTTTCTTTGATAACCAAGAGAAAAATAATGCACCGATAATCGCTTCAATTTGGATTAATAACAATGTCATTATCAATTTGTCCTGAGCCATATTGATTTCGCTCTTTCCAAATAATGTCGCCATCAGGAAAATCGTCTGCATCCCGACACTATAAAAGAAAAAGCTGGTCAGGAAATATTTCAGATTTCTGTCTCCGAAAAGATGATTTCCAACCTTGAATAATTCTTTGAAACTTTGCTTAACGATGTCGATATAAAAACTGATGTTATCTTTGAAAACCTCAACAAAACCACCTTGCTCTGCGTGACTCTTGAAAATATTTTTATAATTAAGCAACACCAAATCTTTTGGCAATTGCTCCTTAACTTGACCAAATTGAGGTAAATGTTTGAATGTATATTGTGAAAATCCAAACCACCAGGCTCCTGTCAATAAGAAACTAACTCTAGTATAAATCGCTGCCTGTTTTGGTGTTTCAGCACAAACCTGAATCAGAACAAGGCAAATCACAACCAAAATCACAGAACCGATATAACCATAAACATAACCTTTTGCAGATAATGCATCTTGTTTGTCAGGCGTTGCAATGTCCGGTAAAAAGGAATTGTAAAACACCAAACTTCCCCAGAATCCGACACTCGCCGTCACACTGAATAATAATCCCAGCCAAACGGTTCCCATCCCTGTAAACATCGCCAATCCCATACAAGACGTCGCTCCCAGATAACAGAAAAACTGAAGGAATGATTTCTTATTTCCAATCGTATCTGCCAAAGATGACAAAATCGGTGATAATAAAACGACAATCACGAACGAAAGCGTCAATGAATAACCATAAACCGCATCCGGCTGATACTCTTTACCAAATATTTTAATGAGATTTCGCACTGGAACTTTTATCCATTGTCCCGTTTCTTTCACATACTCATCTTTTTCATAAGCTGTTGTGAGAATCGAGTAATAAATTGGGAAAATGGTAGATGTAATTACCAGTGAATAAACCGAGTTCGCCCAATCGTACAATGCCCAGGCGCGCATTATTTTCGGGTTATTTTTGATTGAGTTTTCTGTGGTCGTTGTTTCTATTTCTGACATTGGAAATATATTATTTAGACAAAAATAAAAAAACCATTAAATAAAATGATTAATTAATGGTTTTATTTGTTTCAAGTTTAAGATTACAAGTAATTAAAACTGTAGTTCGCCTTTGCAATCTTTAGCCGAGCCTTCCAAGTTAGTTGGTGAGCCGAAGAAATAGATAAGCGAACTTACATAAAACATAGGCTCGCCTACCAAAAACGTAGGCAAGCTTAGGAAATAGTTAAGTGAGCTTACATAAAACATAGGTCCGCATACCAAAAACACAGGTGAGCCTATGAAATAGATAGGCGAACCTGAAAAATCGGTATGCACCCCTAGTAAATTACAAACTCTAAACCCTTTCAGAGTTTGAAACTCTGAAAGGGTTCTTAAAATTATACTTCAAAATTATTATTGTAAATTCTCGATAACAATCGCTGTTGCGCCACCGCCACCATTACAGATTGCAGCTGCACCGTATTTTCCGTTATTCTGTTTCAAAACATTGATTAAGGTAACAATAATTCTGGAACCGGAACTTCCCAATGGATGCCCAAGCGACACCGCACCACCGTTCACATTCACTTTAGAATCATCCAAACCAAGTATTTTGTTATTTGCCAGACCAACCACAGAAAATGCTTCATTGAACTCGAAGAAATCAATATCATCTTTGGTGAGGTTTGCTTTTTTAAGCGCAATTGGTAAAGCTTTGGAAGGCGCCGTTGTGAATCTTTCCGGCTCAACCGCTGCATCAGCGTAAGAAATGATTTTAGCTAATGGCTTCAAACCTAATTCTTCCATTTTTTCTTTTGACATCAGTATCAAAGCAGACGCACCGTCATTCAGCGTTGATGCGTTAGCTGCAGTTACTGTTCCGTTTTCTTTTTGAAAAACAGTCGGCAAAGTTGGAATTTTATCAAATTTAACTGCTTTATATTCTTCATCTTCTGAGAAAACAATTGGTTCTCCTTTTTTTTGAGGAATGGTTACAGGAACAACTTCATCTGCAAATTTGCCGGCTTCCCAAGCTGCAGCCGATCTTTTGTAAGATTGAATAGCAAACGCATCCTGCTCTTCTCTTGTAATATCATTTTCTTTGGCACATAGTTCCGCACAAACACCCATATGAACTTTGTTGTAAACATCGGTCAAACCGTCTTTCAGAAGTCCATCCTGCATTTTAATTTCTCCTAATTTCACACCGCTTCTCCCGTCCAGATAATGCGGAACGCTTGACATATTTTCCATTCCTCCGGCAACAATAACATCTACATCTCCAGCTTTAATTGCCTGAGCAGCCATTGTCACTGCTTTCATTCCGGAAGCACAAACTTTATTAATGGTTGTAGAAGGTGTGTGATTGGATAATCCTGCACCCAAAGCGACTTGTCTTGCCGGGGCTTGTCCTTCACCAGCCTGTAAAACGTTCCCCATATAAATTTCCTGAACCAAAGCTGGGTCAAGATTGATTTTGTCTAAAGCTCCTTTTACCGCAGCCGTTCCCAATTGTGTTGTAGGAACACCCGACAGGCTTCCCATAAAACTTCCCATTGGTGTTCTGACCGCTGATACAATGAATACTTCTTTCATAATATTTTTAATTTTTTGTATTGATATTTTTTCTTTAAACACAAGGTTCACAAATATTTTTCACTAAGTTCACAATGTCCTTTCATTCATTCTAAAGTTAGTTGTGTTCCTTGTGCCAATCTTTGAGCCTTTGTGGTTCAAGTCTATTTTTTCTTGATGCGATTAAAATTAGAGCAACTCCTAAAAATTCAATGAACCATCCCCACGATAATTTCACAATTCCTGCAAATGTAGATTGCCAAGACTTGAACGGTAGAAAGCTGAAATAATCTAAAGATTTTAACTTAACAGCAACAATTGTGAAAACAAAAAGCAATATCATTAGAAATACCATTATTTTCACGAATTTATTTTTGCCGATTAGAATGAAAACCAGCGTCAATAAAGAAAATCCCCAAACCGCTATCGAAAGCGTATGGTCAACTTTCCAATAGTTCCAGTTTCCAACAATTGGAATATGAACCAATGGCAAAAAACTGCCTGCCACAACCAAAAACAAACCGATTAACTGTAAATTTTTCATTCTTAATTCTTGTTCGCCAATGTAAATAAAAATTCTTGACTTGCAAAAATGTAATAAATGATTTTCTGAAGATTATTTGTAATTTGGTTAAAATTTAACGATTGAAAAAAAACAGAATATTAACTTATCTACTTTTCTTTATAATCTATTTGATAATGACTTATTTCTTTGTCGCAATAGCTTATTCAATAGATTTTTTTAATTATCCGAATGTTATCCTGATTTTAGAATTCGGAATACTAAATTTTGTATTGGCTAAATATTTTCTAAAGTTAAATACGTATTTAAATATTTTATTTGCATTCATTACATCATCAGTTGGAATTACAACTGTATATCTTGGATGGCATTTTAAAATTGCTCCAGATTGGGATGCTTATGGGATACTAACGGCTGTTCTTTCTAACATTCTTGTATCACTTATTTTTTGGGAAATTGCTTTTTGGTTAAAAAGAACTTATATTAAAGACTAAAAAATCACATCTCTTTCAAGATGTGATTCAATAAGAAAATAGTGTATAAGAATGTTCTATGAAAAATTAAATGTTCTTAAAAATCAATATTGGCAATTTCGATTCCGATTTGGATTCCGTTTTTATTTGGCAAGTTGGCTTTGCTATTAAAAATTGGAGTGAAATCTTTTTTGATGAATAAATTAACGCCGCCATAACCCAGACTGAATTTCCCTCCAAATAAGAATGCATTAACACCGTCATCCAAAGTATAGTCGTACTTTCTGAATTTATCATCTTCATTATAGTATTTCACTTTCACAATGCTTCTCGTGTTGATTCCTGCGTAAGCTCCCAATCCAACTTTCCACATTTTTTTTCTCACATCCAGATATTGTTTCCCGTCATATTCTGTGTATTTTGGATTCAGATATAATTGAAATTCAATTGGCAATGTCAAGTAAACATTTCTCAATTTTGAACGTTTCAATCTTCCTTCCTGAAAATCCTCAAGAAATAATTGGGAATTATCCTGAACAAAAACCTGCGGACGTTTTGGCATATAAGTATCGGTTCTATAAGCCAAACCATATCTTATAAACCAGGGGCTTGTAAAACCTCCTAATTGGCGATCTGTACGAAACTGGACTTCAACACTGTGTGAATTTCCGATTCTCATCTCAGAATCGTTTTCGAAAGGATCAAAACTTCCTTTATCTTTGGTAAGATTGGCAAAAGCATAACCTACACTCAGAGTACTACTTTTAAGATATTGCGCAGGAGATTTTCCTCTTTTCCTGATTGTTAATCCTGAAGTACTTAAAACAAAAACATCTTTATTTTTCAAAGTATCGGGTTTTGTGTTGTAAACAGAATTTGTAACCGCTGTTTTTGTAAGCTCATCTAACTGAATGCGTTCGTTTTCAATCTTATCATTGATAATAGCTTCATATTTTTTGGAAACTTCTTCCTTCTGAGCGATTTGTTCCGATTTCGTGATTTTCCCCGAGTTGAAAGCTTCATCAATTTTATCAGTTTCCGCTTTCATATTCGCTTTCTCTGTCGATACGATTGAATTAACTTTTTCAGTATAAGATTTCATCTGACTATCAAGCGTAGTTTGTGCTGTAGCAAAGCTGGAAAGCATTGCCAGAAGTAAAATTTTAAATTTCATAGTTTAATTATTTAGTAGTTGTAGAATCTTTGTCGTAGAGCGTGATTCCAAAGAGTTTGATACGTTTTGGGTTAGGGAAATCAGAATCATTTGATTTTATCGTATTGATTCCCATTGCAGATTTTGGTGTTTCAGCTTTGGCTTTGTCAATTTCAACTCCGAAAAGCAAATCAGACGAAGACACGTATTTTACTTTTTCTTTTGGTTTTTGAATATCAGTTTGAGCCAATTGTTCTTCCTGTTTAGAAACAATCTGAGGTTCTTCTTTTTTTATGATTAATTCCTTTTCAGGAATTTGATTTGAAATTGATTGTTCTTTATTAACTGATTGATTCTCATTAATATTCTCAAAAGCTAATTTTTCATCCTCAGTTTCAGAATTCTTAATCGGAATCGATTTTTGAATTTCACCTGTATTTTCAGAATGCTGACGTACACTTGAAATTTGATTTTCAATTCGAGGAAATTTAAATTCCGAAGTTTCTTTCACTTTATTTTCGATATCAGTCATCCAAGAAATTGCACCGAAATTCAGAATCAGAAGAATTACTGCTACAAATCTCCACCAAAATATTTTCGGTCTCTTCTCTTTTGAAGGAACTTGGTCGAGTTTCTCTTCCAATCTGCCCCAAAGGTCGTCGCAAACTTTCATTTCCTGTTGTTCGTATTTAGATTTCAGATTCTGCATTTTGTTTGGTGTTTTGTTGTTGATTAAAATAATCTTGAAGCCATTTTTTAGCCTTACTTAGTTGGCTTTTACTTGTTCCTTCAGAGATATTTAGAATTTCCGCAATATCCTGATGCTTCTTTTCTTCAAAAACAGCGAGGTTAAAAACCAGTTTGTAACCAATCGGCATTTCCTTAAAAATAATTTCTAAATCTATATCCTGAGAAAACTCTGAAACATCTTCTGTCTGTTCTGCAATCGCATCTGCAAATTCAGTTTCAGCGTACAAAATATGTTTGTTTTTCCGAATGAAATTAATCGAATCATTTACCACAATTTTCCTCAGCCAAAAAGGAAATGATTCATAATTTTTACAATCTTCAATCTTCATAAATGCTTTATAAAAAGAATTCATCAAAACATCTTCCGCATCATCACGATTATTAATATAAGAATTTGCAACCGACAACATCTTACCAGAAAACATCTCGAACAAACTCTTCTGAGCTAGCCGATTATTTTTCTTTGCTTTGGAAAAGATATGTTGTAAATCTGTTTTCATTTTCTCTTTCTGACTATAAGACGGCAATTCTTGAAAATGGTTGTCCGAAAATTTTAAATTAATTCAATTTAAAATTTAAAATACTGAAAATCAATAATAAAAATTTAATTAATTTTTATTTTATCAAAGGAAAGTTTGGAAAAAATTAAACAACTTAAGAAAATAGGAATGTATAATCTTATCTCGTACAATGCGCCTGTATAGAAACACATAAAAATATATGGCAATGAGAAAAGATGAAAAATTAAAATATTTTTTGTGGTTTGTTTATTATTGGAAACCAACAAACTAAATATAAAAAATACAATCCAGAACAGAATTCCAAATCGACTTCTGGTTTCACGAATATTTCCCAAGAAAAAATTTTCATTTCTGACATCGAAACTATCTGCAACAAACCTTACAAGAATGTAAGTCGCCAAGAAACTTATTGTTAAATATCCAATTGGGATAAGACTTTCTTTTTTCAAACCAAATAATTGATATAAAATGACGGCTGCAAAAGACAATGACAAAGCAGAAGATTCTCTGTTAAGCGTGGAAATAACCAAAATAATAATCAATAAAAGCAACAGAATATTTTTTTTATTTTCCAAATATTTCAGAAATACTAAGACGAAAGCAAACAAAAAGAAATAACTGCTACAATCATAAGGAACCAAAACAAATTGCGAAATCCCAATAGACAATGTAGAAATTGTAATGATAAATATTTTCTCCGATTGATTGGCAAGAAAATATTTGGTTTCAGTTATTAATAAAAGAATAATATTCGATAATATTAAAAAAAATGTATTGAGAAAAGCATAGGCAAAAAACATATTTGGTTGTGCATTTTTATCCCAAAAATCCATTTTCAATTTGATTCTAAATGGAAGGCTTTCTAAGAAATCATAAATGTATATCAAAAGATAAGTACTCAACCAACGGTATTGATAAACACCACTTTCATATTGCTCTTTAAAAGAATCTATATCGAACAAAGGAGCTGAATAAACATTTCCAAAAGCAAAATAAATAAAGATATTGACAATGATTGCAAATAAGCTTACAAATATGAGTTTAAAGAATAGATTAGCTTTCAAAGATTCCATAGTTTTTCAAATAAGCCGTAAATATCGTGAATTTTGAAATTCCAAAAATTTGTAAGTGATATAAAAGGAACTCAATAAGTTTAAAAATCGTAAATTTGCTATCCGAAAATCAAAGAAAACGTGGTAAACACAGACCAAATAAAAGATATACAATCCAGAATAGAAGACCTCCACAAGTTTCTTGGCATCGAAAAGAAAAAAATTGAAATTTCTAATGATGACGAGAAAACTGCCGCTCCGGAATTCTGGGAAAAACCAAAAGAAGCCGAAGTTTTCCTAAAACAACTTCGTTCCAAGAAAAAATGGGTAGAAAGCTATGAGGAAATCCATTCCCAGTTTGAGGATTTGCAGGTTCTTTTAGAATTTGCCAAAGAAGACCCGGACTCTGAAAAAGAACTCGACGAATCTTTCCCTGAATTAGTAGAAAAAGTAGAGAATCTGGAATTCAAAAATATGTTGTCTAATGAAGGCGACGAATTGTCTGCGGTTCTTCAGATCACAGCCGGAGCAGGCGGAACAGAATCTTGTGACTGGGCAAGTATGCTGATGCGAATGTACACAATGTGGGCAGATAAGCAAGGTTACAAAATCCGTGAACTGAATTTCCAGGAAGGTGATGTGGCCGGAGTTAAGACTGTAACCTTGGAAATCGAAGGCGAATTTGCTTTCGGTTATCTGAAAGGAGAAAATGGTGTTCACAGATTAGTGAGAATTTCGCCGTTTGATAGTAATGCCAAACGTCATACGAGTTTCGTTTCTGTTTATGTATATCCTTTGGTGGATGACACTATTGAAATCAACATTAATCCTGCTGATATTAGTTTCGAAACAATGCGTTCTTCCGGAGCTGGTGGACAAAACGTAAACAAAGTTGAAACCGCAGTTCGTCTTCGTCACGCACCGACAGGAATTATTATTGAAAACTCAGAATCTCGTTCTCAGCTTCAAAATAAAGAAAAAGCAATGCAACTTTTACGTTCTAGACTTTATGAGATTGAACTCGAAGAACGAATGAAGGCCAGAAACGAAATCGAAGCCGGAAAGATGAAAATCGAATGGGGTTCTCAAATCCGAAATTATGTGATGCATCCTTACAAATTGGTAAAAGATGTTCGTTCCGGATACGAAACGTCTGATGTGGACGGTGTAATGAATGGTAATCTGACACCTTTTCTGAAAGCTTATCTTATGAATGAAGGGCAAGCCGGGAGTGATGAGTTGGATGATTTGTAGAAATTTAAATTTCTCGCAGATTTAATCGATTTTGCATATTTTTAAAACTATTAAAAAAGCCTCAGAAAATTCTGAGGCTTTTTGATTTTATATTTCTGTATTGAGGTCCCAATTTTCAAGATAATCATTGACGTGTTTCAGGAACATTCCACCAAGACTGCCGTCCACCACCCTATGGTCGTAAGAATGCGATATAAACATCTTCTGACGAATCGCAATCACATCTCCAAACTCAGTTTCGATAACTGCCGGTTTTTTCACGATTGCACCAACCGCCAAAATCGCAACCTGAGGTTGAGGAATAATCGGTGTTCCCATAAGGTTTCCAAAAGTTCCGACATTAGAAATCGTATAAGTTGCACCTTGTGTATCGGCTGGTGTTAGTTTTTTATTTCTAGCTCTGTAAGCCAAATCGTTGATTGCTTTTGCCAATCCTGACAAACTCAATTGGTCTGCATTTTTGATGACAGGAACAATTAAATTTCCATCTGGAAGAGCCGTTGCCATTCCGATATTGATGTTTTTCTTTTTGATGATTTTGTCGCCATCCACAGAAACATTGATCATTGGAAAATCCTGAATCGCTTTCACAACAGCCCTAATGAAAATCGGCATAAAAGTCAATTTCTCGCCATCTCTTTTTTGGTAAGAATTCTTATTGGCATTTCTCCAAGTTACAACATTCGTAACATCAGTTTCAATAAAAGATGTTACGTGTGGTGAAGTATGTTTGCTATTAACCATCGCATCTGCAATGATTTTACGAACTCTATCCATTTGGATAATCTCATCTCCTTCATTCACAATGATTGGTTGAGCTGGAGCTGGCTGAGATTTAATTTGAGAAACTGGTTGAGAAATTGTTTGCTGAACAGGAACTGATTGAACTGCGCCCTTATTTTTCACAAAACCAAGAATATCTTCTTTTGTAATTCGGCCTTCGAGTCCGCTTCCTTTGATTGATTTTAATTCTGATTCTGAGATATTTTCCTGCTGAACAATAGATTTCACCAAAGGAGAAAGATATAACTCCGAATTTTGATTACTGAATGAATTCTCTGTATTACTTAATAAGGGTTGTTCCAGAGTTTTTACGACTTCTGGTTCTGGCTGAACGATTTGGTCTTTTACTTCTTCGTAAGATTTTGGTTCAGGTGTTTCAGAATCCTGAGAACCACTTTCAGTTTCCAAAATCGCAATGGCTTCACCAATTTTAGCAACTTCGTCTTTTTGTTTAAGGATTTTGATAATTTTTCCTGACACCGGCGTTGGAACATCCGAGTCTACTTTATCTGTTGCAATTTCTACAACAGATTCGTCTTCTTTTATAAAATCGCCTTCATTAAACAGCCAGCTGATAATTGTTGCTTCCATAACTCCTTCGCCCATACTCGGGAGCAATAGTTTATATTCTGCCATTATTTTGTTTTTTTGAATTTTCCCAAAAATACATTTTTTTTTATTAATTATACAATTCTATATTTTTAAAATTAAGAAGCTTGATTTTTTATAAATTTGATAATCAAAATTTTTAGAATCATACAATGAATATTTATCTAAGTGCTATCATTCATATCAAAGAAAACTCTATGATGGATGCTATCGAATTATTAAAAAAACTAGTTATAGAAACCCGCAAAGAAAAAGGCTGCATCCAATACGATCTTTTCGAAGACCATAGAAACAAAGGAGTATTTTTCATCCACGAAACTTGGGAAAGAAATGAAGATCTCCAACAACATCAGGTTTCTGACCATATGATGAAATTCCGTGAGAATGTAGCTTCATTATTAGAAAAGCCAAACGTTGTATATGTTGGAAACAAACTTTTTTGATTTAAAAAATCGACAATAAAAAATTTATTTCTTTAACAAAAATACAATAATTTTAAATTTATCTATGTTTTACTCATCAAAAAAGAAAATTTTTAATATTTTTGCTAATCTCAAATAGATAATAAATTTTAATATGAAGATAAATCAACTTACTAAATCCGTTGGGATAGGCGCATTTTTCTTATTTGCTAATCTTAACGCACAATCTAATGAACAGGCTATCAGAAGTTTTATCAAGAACGATATTTCTTTCCGAAACATTTCTAACGCAGATTTTAAAATTCAGAATGAAGATAAATCCAGTAGTCTAAATGCTGAAATTGTAAATATACAGCAGTACTATAACAATACTCCTATTTACAAATCTCTGGCTAAAGCAGTTATCAGGGGTGGAAAGGTGATTTCACTTAATAACAATTTCAGACAAATTGGAAGCAGTAGTATTATTGCTGACAAGATAGACAAAACAGAAGCTTTATCAACAGCACTAAGATCTGCCGATATAAAAGATAATGGTTTTGAACTTTTTGATGAGAATAGTGGAGATCTTATCAATCTTCCTGATAACCAAGTGGCAAGTATCCGTTTTTACTTTGAAAGAAACAGCAGTTTGATTCCTGCTCAATTATTCTTCATTAATCAGTCTAAAGAAAATAAATTTTACGGAATCCTTGTAAGTCTTACAGATGGAGAAATTTTGGAGAAAAATAATATGATTGATGAGTGTAAATTCGAAGACAACCACTTTGCTGGTGATGCAGAATCAACTTCAGATCATCTTTTAACTCACTTTAATACTTCTGTTACAAACAAGAATCAGACTAAAGCAGTAACTGACGCTTCTTATAACGTGTTTCCTTTTCCTTTAGAAGCTCCCACTTTTGGATCTAGAGCTATTGTAACAAATCCTTGGGATTTAACAGCATCTCCCGAAGGATGGCACTCTAATGGAAATACTAATTATACTAACACATATGGCAACAATGTGCTAGCTTATGTAGACAATAGCGGAACCAATAGTTTTGGATTTTCACCATCCAGTAGCACTTCCGGAAATCTAACATTTGATTTCCCTTTTGCAGAATCACCTTCATTAAGTGCTTATGAAAACCGTGCTTCTGCAGTTACCAATTTGTTCTACGCTAATAACATGATTCATGATATTATGTACAAATTTGGATTCACAGAAATGAGCAGAAATTTCCAGACCAACAATTTTGAGAAAGGCGGCAGTGGAAATGACGCTGTAAGAGCGGAAGCTTTTGATGGTAGTGGCTATAACAATGCAAACTTTGCTTCTGGTTACGAAATTCTTAACGGCAATGGTTCGTACACAACACAAGCACCAAGAATGCAAATGTATCTATGGAATTCCGGGGTAACTACAAACACCAGGTTATTCTATACAGATCCTGTATTAGCTACCAGACCTCCTGTTAATACAGGCTCAGCAAATTATGGAAGACAATTAATGGAAACAGGAATTACTGCTGATATTGTAATTCCTCCCGTAGCGAATGGCTGTACTGCAATGGCAGCTGGCAGCCTTAGTGGGAAAATTGCTATGGTAAACGCAATTACTTCTGGAGGGTGCGGATATAATGTAAAAGCAAAAACAATGCAAGACGCTGGTGCAATAGGATTAATTGTTCACAGAACAACATCCAACACCATAAGCAATATGAGCGTCAGTAACGTGACTAACGTTAGTATTCCTTCAATAATGATTCCTAAAGACGAAGGAGATTTTATTACATCTGAAATAACAGCTGGAAGAACTGTGAATGTTAATTTAAAAAATCTTGCTGTAGGTTACAAAAATTCTAGTTTCGATAATGGCGTTATGATTCATGAATATGGTCACGGTATATCAAATAGATTAACGGGTCAGGGTTACAGTTGTTTGACAAATTTGGAACAAATGGGAGAAGGGTGGTCTGATTTTTTTGCTTTAATGTTGACTAATTCCCCTAATGCAAGCGCAACAGCAGGAAGAGGAATTGGAACTTATTCTAGCAATACCCCAACAACAGCCGGCGGAATCAGAAATTACAGATACTCAACAGATATGACTATAAATCCCCATACATATGCTGACACTAATAGTACAGGAGGACAACCTCACAATGTTGGCGAAATTTGGGCAACCATGCTTTGGGATCTTCACTGGAAAATGGCTGAAAAATATGGTTATAACTCTGACGTAACTGCCAGCGCAACTTCTGGAAGCGCAAAAGTACTTCAATTAGTTATGGATGGGCTAAAACTTCAACCTTGTAATCCTAATTTCGTTTCTGGTAGAGATGCAATTTTGCAGGCAGATCAATTAGCTGGCGGAGCTGATAATTGCTTAATCTGGAATGTTTTCGCAAGAAGAGGATTAGGACTTAATGCTTCTGCTGGTACCGCTGCAAGTATTTCCGATCAGGTTGAAGATTTTTCAGTTCCTGCAGGATGCGTATTAGGTACAGAAGATGTTACTAAAAATAAAGCATTTGGAATCTATCCAAATCCAGCTAAAGGAGAATTTTTTATCAAAACAGCTCCAACTGTTGGAAACAATACTATCAAAGTAGAAGTTCTTGATATGAATGGAAAATTAGTTAAGTCTCTTGAGAGAAAGAAAAACAGTTCCGATTCCATTTCTACAAAAGGCCTTACGAAAGGAACTTATCTTGTAGTGATTACAGAGAATGGTAAATCTAATGCTGAGAAGTTAATCGTAGAATAACTCTTAGATATTTCAAAATTATTAAACCTTTTCAGAAAGACTGAAAAGGTTTTTTTATGATTTTCCTTAACAAAATTTATCATTCCAAAAGTTTGGTATCAATATTGAAAACTTAACTTTGCTAAAATTTAATTATAAAATAAATGAAAAATTATTTAAAGGTATTTTTGACTTTAACTTTTGTGGGAAGCAGTTTTATTGCTCAGTCACAGACTATTGACACTAAGTCAAAAACCATTTTAGATGATATCACAAAGAGTTATAAGAGTAAAAAGAATTCTTATTTCAAATTCTCATACTCTGCAGATAACCAAAATCAAACGGGCATTTTCTACTCAGATAATACAAGATATAAACTAAAAATAATGGGAACCGAACAGATATTTGACGGCAACAAGCTGTATAATATCAATGATGAGGATAAAGAAATTACGATTTCAAAAGCTAATGATGACCAAGTTCATTTCTCGCCTTTAAGTTATCTGGATTCTTACAAAAAAGATTACAATGTAAGTTATTCCGGCAAGAAAACAATCAGCGGAATTCCTGTTGATGTCGTTAAGATGACTCCGGTAAAATCTAATGGGTTAAAAAGTGTGACTTTATACATCAATTCGCCCCAAAAGAAATTAATCAAGCTAGAGCAACTTTCTACAAATAATGAATTGGCGGTTATTACAATCAGTAATTATAAAGAAAATCAAACTTTGTCTCCTTCTTTGTTTAGCTTTGATAAATCTAAATATCAAAATTATCTCATAACAGAATTGTAAAGATTAACTATAAATAAAAAATGCATTACCTTTTGTAATGCATTTTTGCTATTTTTTTACTTTATAATCACTAGCACCTTCATAAGGTTGCAAATAACCAAGATTCCAATTAGACTGCAGAAGAGACTCTACAAAAAGGTCATCTCTGAATCTGTGCGGGTCATAAGGCGTTTTCAGACTTACATCAGCAATATTTCCTTTGACATTCCACCAAAAAGCACTCCAGCCGCCTCTCAGTTCTTTGATTATTTCATAAACTGTTTTTCCAGTCGCTCTATTCATTAATTTTGCAAAAACCTGACCTTCGGAAGTTGTTAAGTTTCTCAACTGTTTCTCATAGCTGGCTGCCAATTCTGTTTGTCTCTGTTTCATATAACGGCTTCTGTCAGCGCCTTTCATATTAGCACTTTCTTTTTGAATAGCACGATATTGTTCTAAAGCATCCAAAAACAAAGGATAAACACGATTCAGTTTTTTGTTAAGGAAGAAATAATAATTTCTATCCAATTGATTATTGAAATGTGGATTGGCTCTCAGAGTCAATTCATCCATCACAATGACTTGTTCCCCGTTTATTTTATAGATTTTAGCTTTCTGAGCTTCATCATAATAATACTCATTCCCGAACTCATCTTTCTTCAATTTGCTTTTTGGAATATCATCAAATGATTTCACCTGCAAAGTATCTTGTTGCGAAAAACAAAATACACCAACAAACATTAAAAGAATCGGAATCAATTTACCAAAAATCATTACTTTTACTCTCATAAATAAATTAACAAAATTTAACATCAAAAATCATTCCCTTTAGATATGAGTTTCGAAAATAAATCAATTAAATTCTTAGAACAATATTTAAACACTGCTTCACCTACTGGTTATGAACACAAAGGTCAAAAAATTTGGATGGATTACATCAAACCTTATGTAGATAAAATCGAAGTGGACCATTATGGAACAGCTTACGGAATCATCAACCCAGAAGCCGATTTCAAAGTGGTTATAGAAGCGCACGCTGACGAAATAAGTTGGTATGTCAATTACATTACAGATGATGGCTTAATCTACGTTATAAGAAACGGAGGCTCTGATCAAACTATTGCTCCTTCAAAAGTTGTACACATTCACGGAGAAAAAGGTATTGTAAAAGGTGTTTTTGGCTGGCCAGCAATCCATACAAGAAGCGCCAATCAAAACGAACCGACTCCAAAAATTGATAACATTTTCATCGATTGCGGTGCAATTTCTAAAAAAGAAGTAGAAGAATTAGGAATTTTTGTAGGTTGTATGATAACTTATCCTGATGAGTTTTTTGAACTGAATGACAGATACTTTGTTTGCCGAGCTTTGGATAACAGAATTGGTGGTTTTATGATTGCCGAAGTTGCAAGACTTTTGAAAGAAAATAAGAAAGAATTACCTTTTGGATTATATATTACCAATTCGGTTCAGGAAGAAGTTGGACTTTATGGTGCAGATATGATTGCTGACACCATCAAACCAAATATTGCCATTGTGACAGATGTGACACACGATACAACTACACCAATGATCGAAAAGAAAAAAGAAGGCGATCAAAAATGCGGCGATGGACCTGTTGTTTTCTTTGCGCCAAGTGTTCATCATACGATTCGAGAATTGATTATCCGCACAGCAAAAGAAAAAGAAATCCCTTTCCAAAGAGCGGCAGCAAGCAGGGCAACAGGAACGGATACAGACGCATTTGCACATTCCAACGGTGGTGTTCCAAGCGCATTGATTTCTTTACCTTTGCGATATATGCACACAACTGTGGAAATGGTTTCAAAAGAAGATGTTGCCAACGTTATCAAATTGATCTACGAAAGCCTTCTGAAAATCCAACCAACAATGAAGTTGAAATATCATTAATAAAGTAAAAAGTAAGTACAAAAATGAAAAACAAACTCATAGCACCTTCCCTTCTCTCTGCGGATTTTGGAAATTTACAGAGAGATATCGAGATGCTAAACAACTCTCAGGCAGACTGGTTTCACGTCGATGTAATGGACGGACGTTTTGTCCCAAATATCTCTTTCGGATTTCCAGTAATGAAAACCGTTCAGCAACACGCCAAAAAATTCGTGGATGTCCATTTGATGATTTTGGAACCCGAAAAATATGTGGAAGAATTCATAGATTACGGAGCAGATTTGGTTTCCGTACATTATGAGGCTTGCACACATCTTCACAGAACCATCCATTTGATTCAGAGCAAAGGAGCAAAAGCAGGTGTAGTTCTAAATCCTGCAACGCCAGTTTTGATGTTGGAAGACATTATTGCAGATGTAGATTTGGTTTTATTGATGAGTGTGAATCCTGGATTCGGTGGGCAAAAATTCATCCAGAACACATATAAAAAAATCAGCGAAACCAAAGATTTGATTTTGAGCAACAATTCTACTGCTCTAATCCAGATTGATGGTGGTGTGAATCTGGACAATGCATCCAAACTTTTCGAAGCTGGCGCAGATGTTTTGGTAGCAGGAAACGCCGTTTTCTCTTCAGAAAATCCCGAGAAGACCATTGAACTTTTAAAAATTTAGGAGCTTAATCCCGCTGTCCACTATATCTTTTTTGTCTCAGACATTTTGTCTTCAAAAGAAAATCTTCAACAAAGACAAAAAAGGATGCTGTTCCCATCGGGGCTAGTGACAAAATATCACAAAAAATAGGCTATCTGTTTGATAGCCTATTTTATATAATTTTCAGAAGAAATTAGAAAATCTCTCTCCCTGAAAAATGGAATTGAGCTTCGATAATAGCATTCTCGTCAGAGTCAGAACCGTGAACAGCATTTTCTCCGATGCTTCTTGCGAAAAGTTTTCTGATAGTTCCTTCAGCCGCTTCAGCAGGGTTTGTAGCACCAATTGTAGTTCTGAAATCTTCTACCGCATTATCTTTCTCAAGAACCGCAGCTACGATAGGTCCAGAAGACATAAAGTCCACTAGTTCTCCATAGAATGGTCTTTCAGCGTGTACTTCATAGAATTTTTTTGCATCAGCAACCGTAAGTTGCGTCAATTTCAAAGCTTTGATTTTAAAACCAGCCTCACTGATTTTTCCAAGAATCGCACCAATGTGGCCATCTGCAACTGCATCTGGCTTAATCATGGTAAATGTGATTTTTCCTGACATTTATTTTAATTTTATTTTAAAGTGTTGCAAATTTACAATATTTTTTCCTTAGATTTGTCCTCGGAAATTCTTTTCTGGGAAACACAATTATTTGGCACAGTATTTGTAACAATTAATTTGATTCTCATGTTTAATTTGAGTTTTCATGGTTATTAGTTTTTACCCCAACCTCGGTTGGGGTTTTTTGTTTTTAGTAGTTATTTGAAGTAATAAAAAAACCGCCAAACAAGTTATTTGTTTGACGGTTTTTTTTTGATTTATATCAACTTGATTTTTGTCACGCAATCCAATCAGCGAATTGCAGCAGCCCGGCTTGAGCGGAAATCCTTTTTTGCTTCTACTTGATTTCTATTTAATCTGAAATCTTCTGCAAAAAAGATTGACTACGTCGAACCACTTCGTTAGGTTTGGGAGCGGAAGACGGATAAAGCTGCCCAAAATTTAATCACCTTGGTCAACAAAGGCTAATTCATCTGGATTTTTCACTGGGTATTTCTCTGTAAAACATCCGAAACAATGATTAGGTGAACCTAAAATTTGAATCAAATTGTCGACACTTAGAAATTCTAAACTGTCAACATCCAGATATTTCCTAAGTTCTTCTTTGTTCATATTAGCTGAAATCAAATCGTCTTTTGTCGGCGTATCAATTCCCAAAAAGCAAGGCGCAATAATTGGAGGAGATACACTTCTGAAGTGAATTTCTTTTACACCTGCATTTTTCAGAATTTTCACGAGACGTTTAGAAGTGGTTCCACGAACGATAGAATCATCAATAATCACCACTCTTTTATCCTTCATCTCGGAAACGATTGGATTGAGTTTCAGATTTACAAAATGCTCTCTCATCTCTTGTGAAGGAATGATGAACGAACGTCCAATGTAACGGTTCTTAATCAAAACCGGCCTGAAAGGAATGCCGGAAGCCTTGGAAAAGCCAATCGCAGCAGGAACTCCAGAATCCGGAACTCCAATCACAATATCTGCATCCACAGGCGCTTGTTCCCAAATCTTCATCCCAGATTTTTCGCGAACTTCGTGAACATTGATGCCTTCTAATGTAGAATCTGGTCTTGCGAAATAAATATATTCGAAAGCACAGATTTTATTAACACAATCGTCCTTAACCAAATAAGATTGCAAACCCTCTTCGTTATCGCTTGTGTAAACGATTTCGCCAGGTAAAATATCACGCACATATTGCGCTCCTACTCCATCCAGCGCACAACTTTCAGATGCTACAACAAAGGTATTTTCGTCAATTGCACCTAAAACCAAAGGTCGGATTCCGTTGAAATCTCTGAACGCAAAGAATTTGTTTCTTGTAATCCCAACCACAGAATAGGCACCTTCGATTTTTTCCATCGTCGCTTTGATGGCGCCACGAAGTCCAAGATCCAGATTTTTCTGAATTAATCTTAGAATTACCTCGGTGTCAGAAGTTGCACGGAAAACTACGCCTTCATCTTCTAATTCTTTTCGAAGTTGTTTTGCATTGGTCAAATTTCCATTATGAGCAATAGAGAGTATGATTTGGTCATATTCATTCTTGGCAAAAAAAGGCTGGAAATTATATTTCTTTTTATCTCCCGCAGTCGTATATCTGGTGTGACCAATTACTGTACTTCCCATAAATTTTTCCGGCTCTTCTATCGACTTGAAAACGTCTAAAACTAAACCTTCATCTTTTACAGAAAGGATTTTCCCATTATTCCCTACAGCAATTCCGCAAGCTTCCTGACCACGATGTTGCAGTGCAAAAAGTCCGAATTGGGAAAGCGAAAATGTATCCTGTGTTTCTGTAGAATGTAATCCGAAAACGCCACATTCTTCTTCCATTTTGTCGAAAGGATAATGTTCATCCTTTTCTTCTTTGGAAAGATGTTTAGTGTCTTCGAATTCCTCATAGCGATTTTGAAATGCGTATTTCGGTAACGTGCTATATTTTTGAAATTCTAAATCCATTTTTATTTAATCTCGGATTTTTATTTTTCTAAAGCGGTTTGTAATCTGTTGTAAATCTCAACATAAGCTTCTGTGATTTCGCCCAGATCTCTTCGGAATCTGTCTTTGTCAAGCTTTTTCATTGTATCCTTGTCCCAAAGTCTGCAAGTGTCCGGAGAAATCTCGTCTGCCAAAACAATTTTGCCATCGGAAGTTTTTCCTAATTCTATTTTGAAATCTACAAGAATAACATTAGCTCTGTCAAATAAAGCAATCAATAATTGATTAATCTTATCTGTCAACGCATACATTTCATTCAGTTCTTCATAAGTTGCTGCACCAAGAAAAACCGCATGATGGTCATTAATCAACGGGTCACCTAATTCATCTTTTTTATAGCAAAGATCAAAAATAGTGACAGGGGATTTCAAACCTTCTTCCACGCCTAATCTCTGAGCCATACTTCCCGCAACATAGTTACGAACAACCATTTCCAAAGGAATAATGTCTACTTTTTTTACCAACTGCTCTCTGTCATCCAATTTTGAAATGAAGTGTGTTGGGATTCCGTTTTCGATAAGATAACCAAATATTAGTGTAGAGATCGCATTATTCAGTTCGCCCTTTCTATCGAACTGTCCGCGTTTTTGTGCATTGAAAGCCGTAGCATCATCTTTGTAACGTACAACGACTTCGTCAGGTTTATCGGTAGCAAAAACCTGTTTAGCTTTACCTTCGTAAAGCATTTCTTTCTTTTGACTCATAATTACTTTCATTTTGTTAAACGGAATTTGCCACGAAGCAATTTCCATTTAAACTTTTTTACTATTAGATTTATGCACAAATTTACGAATTTTATATTTCTTTTTTATAAAATTATAAATTCAGTAATAATTATTGATTAGCAAACACTTGTTGGATATTAATCTTGATAAAAGGAAAACCTTAAATCTAATCTATGACAGAAACTTTTGGACAAAAAGTGATTGATTTTAATCTCAATCTAAAATATTCCGGTTTACTTCCAGACGGATTTCAAGTTTTAAATCCTTACTTGGATAATCCCGAAACTCTGCAGGTGATGCAACAATTTTATCACAAATATTATAATGATTCGGAGATTAGGAAATTCGTCATCGGAATCAACCCAAGCAGGCACGGCGCTGGCGTCACTGGAGTTCCTTTCACAGATACGAAACGGTTGAAAGATATTTGTGGAATTGAAATGAAATCGGCTTACACGCACGAGATTTCGTCGGTCTTTATTTATGATATGATTGAAGCTTTCGGAGGTGCGAAACTTTTCTATCAAAACTTTTACATCAACTCTCCCTTTCCTTTAGCAATCATCAGAAAAACTAAGGAGAACAAATGGATTAACGCCAATTATTACGATGATAAAACGCTCTTCGCAATGGTAAAAGATTTCATGATCGATTCTCTAAAAAAGCATATCAGTTTAGGAATTGATACTTCGAAAGTTTTTGTCTTGGGAAAGAAAAATGCAGATTTTATCCATAAATTAAATTACGAAGCAAAATTATTTGACGAATTGAAAATACTGGAGCACCCAAGGTTTATCCAACAATACAAGTCTAAAGAAAAGCAATTGTATATTGACAAGTACATTCTTACTCTTAACAATCTTGAAAAATAAAAGCATTTCAAATAAGAAATGCTTTTTAAATTTATTCTAAAATGAATCTACCTCTTAATAAACTTCACCGATTTTCCGTCGATATTCAATATGTAAGTATTTGGAAGTAAAGACTGAACGTCAATCGATTTTTGGTTAACGAAAGGACTACTGATTTCCTTTATAAGTTTACCAGAAAGGTCATAGATTTTTGCCGATTTTGCCTTGCTGATTTCGCCATTGACATTAAGCTGATTACCAACCGGATTTGGATAAATATTGAAATCGAAAGTTCTATTCGCAATATCATTAATTCCCAAAACGCCTAAGCCTTGACAATAATCGGACGCATAACTTAACCATTCATTCATATCAAAAGTAGCCGTTGGATTGGTGATTTCTGACTTTCTATAAAGCGATTTGTTGGCATTAGAATTATCCTGACCTTTGACACCAATTGCATCAATTGTGGTTGACTTATAGGATAAATCCACATAATTACTTCCCGAAAAAGTTAAAGAAGGTGCAGCTGTCACAAAAGCCGCATTGGAATTATTGAAGCAACTAAAGTTTGCATTGGGATTAATAACAACAAAACTTTGATTGTTTTCTACCTCGCCTTCCAGTTCAAAAGGATTTTCGAAATAATATACAGTTCCTTTGAATTGTATAGACAATTTATAGCCCTGAAGGTTGACTTTGTGACCAGTCTTGTTGACAATTTCGTAAGCTTTGTTGTCACCGGTTCCCTCCAGATATTTTATGATTTGTAAATCTTTTGCAAAAACATCTGTTGTAAGCGTAGTCACATTCATCGTATTACTTTGAGGACTTTCCAGATAAGAACTGTCGTAAGCTTTGACTGTAAAATTATATGTTGTAGCCGGCGTTAAATGGTCGATAGAAATTGTTGTAGCTTTAGATTTAGCGACTAAAACTCCATCTTGGTAAATGTTATACCCCAAAACATCATTTTCCGGACTGGCCTGCCAGTTTAGATTAACAAAATAAGCCGAATTTCTTTCCAAAGAAAGTTGAGATGGTGCTGATGGCGCAATATTATCGGGCGTCTGATTCCAAATCAAACCAACCCATTCCGGATGATCGATAAAAGGATTTCTGTTTTTCTGAAGGTTAAAAACAGCATTATTTCTATCGATCTCTCGCTGAGAAACCGGGTCTAATTGATGCCAGAAAAGCAACATCGCAACATACCAGCTTTCGTAAGCTTTCTCTTCCGTTCCATCCAACGGGTTTTGATCCTTTGTAGGATCATTGGCATTGGTAGTGAAATTAAAACTGCCTAATTTCCCCTCATATCGCACGACATAATAAAGCAAACTTCTGGCAATATCACCTTTGAATTCGTCAATCGGCTCGTAAACTCTTCCGGTGTAAGTTGCGTTGGGTGTTCCGTTGGAAGCCTGTTTTGAACCATTTGTGAAATTATAGTAAGTTGTTGAGCCCGCTTTCCCATAAGGATAATTGCTTCTTAATTGATTGATCCTCGCATCAGTCGGAACTACAAAAAACAAATCAGAATACATCGGATAGGCACTATTGAAAGAGCTCTGTGGCATCATATGCTCACGATTCCAACCAAGGCCTTCTGCGTTTGCACTGCTGATTATGTTACTCAATGTATAATGATATGCCGTCGTCCCAGTTGGATTATTGGAATAGATATCTAATAAATAGGTTGAATTACTGGCATCGTAATCATAATATCTATCAATATCTGTCTGTCCATACAAGGTTTTCAAATCATCATAATGATAATTGTAAGTTTTGGTAGAGATGATATCGTGAAGCTTACTCTTCAAAGCATAACCAGAGAGGTTTTCTGTTCCAGAATAGTAACCTTCCGGAGCTTGCGCAGACAGAATGGCAGGAAAGGCAAAGATTGCGAATAAGTATTTTTTCAACATATCGATATTTTTAAATAGAGGGTCATAAAAGTATCATTTTTTTATAAGACTTTATTTATTTTTTTGAATTTGAATATTAATAATTATTTACAAACCAATACCAATAAAAAATCCCCTGCAAAAAAGGGGATTTAAATATCATTAATTAATTTCTGTTATTCTCCAGCAATAATATTATGAAGCGTCACTTTCAAACTTTCCAATTGTTCTTTTTTAGAATCCAATTTATCATAAGTATCTTTCAATAAAGGATTTTCACGTGTTGGAGAATTGAAGAAAGCCAAATTGTTTTCCAATTGTACCACTTCTGATTCCAAATCAGTGATTTGATTTTTGATTTTTCTCGCTTTGTCAGTTAATTGATTTTCAGTAAGATTCTCTTCTTTCAAATCAAACTCATTGATTCTGTTGAGTTTCAATTTCTCTCTTAAAGTTTTGTTGAACTCTGTATTGATGGACAATTTATCCTTAGGAACTTTCCCAATCGCATTCCAGGAATTTTTGATTGTTTCGATTTTTTCTACAGCACCTTCTTCATCACTCAGGGCTTTCAACTCTTCTAAAAGCGCTTTTTTGTTCTTATAGTTTTCTTTCCAGTTGTCGCCTGTAGCGTTATTTTTATCTCTGTAATTTTTGAAAAAAGTATTACAAGCATCACGGAAATCATCCCAAACTTTGTTCGCCTGACTTCTAGGAACGTGACCAATTTTCTTCCAATCTTCCTGCAGTTTTTTGAAAAGCGGAACTACGATATCCCAATCTTCAGAATTCATATTATCCTGTGCGGTTTTTATCAAACCTAATTTCTCTTCAAGATTATGAACCTGGGAGCCTTTCAAATTCTTATAAAAATCATTTTTAGCTGTATTAAAATCTCTCAGAGCCTGTTTAAAATCTGTCCAATTCTGGTTAGACAATTTTTTAGGAACTGGTCCTAATTTCAAGAACTCGGCACGCAAATCCTCTACTCTTTTTATTGCTTGTTGCCAAAAAGAATGATTGATATTTTGAGGAGCAGACAAGGTTTTCAATTCTTCGATAACTTTATTCTTTTTATCAAGGTTTTCCTGTTGTTCAGATTCCAGAACTGCAATCAATTCAGATTTTCTTTCGTGGATTTTATTGGAAATCTCTTTGAATTCTTCCCAAGTTTTTTCACGGAATTCTTCTGCAACCGGCTCAGCTTCTTCTTTCCAAAGTTTATGCAGATATTGTAACTCATTCAGAGCTTTTTGCACCACTTTTTCATCAAGTAATTCCTTTGCTCTTTCTATGATATGTTGTCTTTTTTCAAGGTTATGAGCAAACTCCTGCTCAAGATATTCCTTGTTCAAATCCAACATCTCATTGAACATTTTAAGATGATGAAAATAATTATTATTTAGATTTTTGAATTCGGATTTTGCAACCTGACCAGCATTTCCCCAAGCTTCCTTCACTTCTCTTATTGCTTTGAAAAGGTTAGTTCCCGGTTCAGAAGTTGTGTAAAGATTTTTTAATCTTTCAATGATTGTCAATCTTTCTTCGAGATTTTTTTGATGTTCGGCCTCCTGAGATTTGTGGAATTTGTCCTGCTTTTCTCTGTAAATATTCACTAGTGCAGACAATTTGGAAGATTGCGGATGATGGTTATCAAAATGTTCTTCAGGATTGCCCTGCTCCACATAATCGTGTTTTTTATCTTCGAGCTCGTCGGCAATTTTGTGATTCGCTTGCTCTCTCAAAGCATTGAATTGTTTAGAGAAATGATGCGCATCTTCTTTGTTGACGATGGTTTCCATTTCGGCTAAAGCTTCTTTCAAAGATAGGTTTGAAAAATTTTCTTCAGTAACTTCGATTTCCTGATGTTCATCGGCCGCAGTTTCTAATTCTGAATTTTGTTCTACCGTCTCTTCTTTTACTGATTGATTTTCAGCAGAATTGACATCAGAATTAAGATTTTCGTTCTCAGGATTTTCGTTTTCAATACTCATAACAAAGCAAATTAATTGACAATAACAACTTTTAAATGCACTAAATTAACTGTTTTTTACAGAAAACACCAAATATAAATTCCAATTTTCTCAAAAAAACATTAAACATTCACTAACATTCTCATCAAAAATTTAAAATTTAATAATTACTTGACAAAGGCTCTTTGATATCGTATCTTTGCACCTCGCTAAAATTAACCACAGGCTAGTCCTGTAAAAACAAATAAAATCCGTAAATTTTATGAAAACATCTGATTTCAATTTCGATTTGCCAGCAGAATTATTGGCAGAACACCCGTCAGAAAACCGTGATGAGGCAAGGTTGATGGTTCTTAACAGAAAAACTGAAACTATCGAGCATCGCCTTTTCAAAGATGTTATTGATTATTTTGATGAGAAAGACCTTTTCATTTTTAATAATACCAAAGTTTTCCCTGCAAGATTATTTGGAAACAAAGAAAAAACAGGAGCTAAGATTGAAGTTTTCTTGTTGAGAGAATTGGATGCTGAAACTCGTGTTTGGGACGTTTTGGTTGACCCGGCAAGAAAAATCAGAATCGGTAATAAATTATTCTTCACAGAAGATGAGTCTCTTGTTGCAGAAGTTATCGATAATACAACTTCTAGAGGAAGAACATTGAGATTCTTGTTTGATGGTTCTTATGATGAGTTCCGTGCAAAATTGACAGAACTTGGAGAAACACCACTTCCTAAATACATCAAAAGAGAGGTTGAGCCGGAAGATGCAGAAAGATATCAAACCATCTATGCCAAAGTTGAAGGTGCTGTAGCAGCTCCAACTGCAGGTCTTCACTTTTCAAAGCACTTGATGAAGAGATTAGAGATCAAAGGAATCGATTTTGCAGAGATCACTCTTCACGTTGGTTTGGGAACTTTCAACCCAATCGAAGTTGAAGATCTATCCAAGCACAAAATGGAATCTGAAGAAGCTATTATCGATGAGAAGAACGCAGCAATCATTAACAAAGCTGTAGAAGAAGGACGCAGAGTTTGCGCCGTGGGAACAACGACGATGAGAGCTTTGGAAACTTCTGTTTCTTCTAACAAAAAAATCTCAGCTTACAGAGGTTGGACCAACAAGTTCATCTATCCACCTCACGAATTCGGTGTAGCCAATGCAATGATTACCAACTTCCACACACCTAAATCCACGCTGATTATGATGATCGCCGCTTTTGCGAACAAAGATTTCATAATGAGAGCATATGAGGAAGCTATTAAAGAAAAATACAAGTTCTATTCTTACGGAGATGCAATGTTGATTCTTTAAGATTTGAATTTTTCAAAAAACAGAATGCACAATTTTTATAGTTGTGCATTTTTTGTTAACCACAAAAGTCATAAAAGATTTTTATTGAATATTTTTTCAATATTTAATAAGTTCACAAAATTTCTTTTTTGAACTTTTAACGTGTCTATTTCAATTTTGTTCTTTTGTGACTTTTGTGGTTTCAATCTCCATTATTTTCATTAATTTCATCCTATGAAAGCATTTTCTTTTTTAGCATTATTATCCATTACATTTTCCTGTTCCCAGACTCAGGAGAATTTTTCAACACTAGCGAGTCTTCCCAAAAAGCTGAAAGAAGCTTCGGCTTGTGAAATCTCAAAAGCATCGCCGTTGATTTGGACAATTGAGGACAACCATAATCACAATGTTCTTTTTGGATTCAATGAGAAAGGAAAATTAATCAGGCAAATTACCATTTCCAATGTTGAAAATAATGACTGGGAAGATTTGACTTCTGATGATGAAGGGAATATCTACATCGGCGATTTTGGAAATAATGATAATGACAGACAAAACTTAGCCATTTATAAAATTACTGCTTCGGATTTGAATAAGGATGTGGCTAAAGCAGAATCAATTGTTCAGTTCTATTATCCCGAACAAACCGAATTTCCTCCAAAGAAAAAAGACCGCATTTTTGACGTTGAATCGTTCTTCATCCATAACAACAAATTTTATCTTTTCACGAAAAACAGAAGTTCAAAATTTGATGGAACAACTGTTTTGTATGAAGTTGATAACAACTCCACTCAAAAATTACCTGCTAAGAAAATCGGGAGTTTTGTGACCTGCGAACAGTTCAATCATTGTGCTGTGACCAGTGCAGACATCAGCCCGAATAAAGATAAAGTGGCTATTTTAAGCTCCGATAAAGTTTGGATTTTCACCAATTGGGAAGGCAATAATTTCTTCTCCGGAAACGT